>NZ_JAQZSH010000012.1:0-166698 GCF_053902585.1 Longispora urticae | reverse complement strand
GGACCCGGTACGGGCCCCGCCACGACACCGGGAGGCGGGTCGCGTCGAGCGCGTCGGCCGCGAGGGCCGCGAGGTCGCCGTCGGGCACCATCCGGTACGGCAGCCGGGTGCCGGCCGGGGGTTCGCCGGGGCCGTACAGCAGGAGCAGGACGTCGAAGGCCCAGGTGCTCTCGTCCCACAGGTCCGCGAAGGGCGGGACCCCGGCGCCGTCCGCCCGGCCGGTGAGGACGACCACGTGCCGACGTACCCCCAGATGGTCTCCCGACCACACCGTCGCGAACCGGCCGTCCCCGGAGCGCACCGGCCCGGTCGCGGTCAGTCCGTCCGGCACGACCCGGTCGCCCAGCTCCCGGAGCCGGGCCATGACCTCCTCCTCGACGTCCCGGACCCAGGAGTTCCCGGGTTCGGCCGTCGCCGCCGCCCGGACCAGGCCGACGGCGCGCCGGGCGTCGGCGCGGTCACCGTCCCGGGCGTAACGCGCGGTCAGGGTGCGGGCGAGTTCCACCTGCGCCACCGGCCAGTCGCGGGCGACCCGGCCCAGCGACGCGGCACTGCGGTCCAGGTCCCCGACATCGCCGGTGATCCGCAGGGCGCGCTCCCGCCAGGCGATCCCGAAGGCCAGGTGGTACTGCCGGCGACCGCTCCGGACGTACTCGGGGAACCGGCCGTCCGACGCCCGCACGGCCAGGTCCAGCGCGTAGGGGTTTGCGTGCCGGCCGACCCGGTAGCCCGCGAGGAACAGGCGCCATCTCATCCACATGGGAAGGCCCCGGTGGCCCCGCGTGGTCGCGCACAGTCTCCGGTGGACGGTCGCGGCGGCGCGGTCATCGACCCATCGTGCCTGCGCAGGGCCCCCGCGCGCGGCCGTCTGTCGGATAGGTTACCGGTGCTTGGCCGGCGGACCCCGGTGCGCTTGGCTTGTTGCCTGCGGCCGCGCCCGACAGCGAACGGCACCGATCCGAGGACGACATGAAGAAGTTCGTGTGGGGCGGGCTCGCCGCCGCCGTGGTCGTCGCGACCGCGCTGCTCGTCTGGGCCGTGGACGGCCCGTGGGCCCTCCTGCTGGGCGTCGGCCTGCCGCTGTGGCTGCTCGTGGCGGCGGTGGTGGTGTTCGCCGTGTTCGCCTACCGGGAGGGGACCCGCCAGGAGGCCGGGGAGGCCCGGGACGACCGGCTCGGCGCGGCCCTGGACCGCAGGGCCGAACTGGTCGCCGACCGGCTCGACGACCTCGGCGGCCTGGGCGACGTGCCGACCCGGCTGGCCCCGGTGCTCGACTGGCTGCGGTACCCGGTGGGCCGGCTGGGCGCCGACGTGCCCCGGGCGCTGATGATCACCGGCCCGACCGGCACCGGCAAGACCACCCTCGCCCGGGCGGTGGCCGGAGAGGCGGGCGTGCCGCTGTTCTCCTACACCGCGGCCGAGTTCGACGAGCTCTACGTCGGGATGGGGACGACCCGGATGCGCGCGGTGTTCGCCGACGCCCGCGCGCTGTCGGGCCCGAGCCGGCCGTGTGTCGTGTTCGTGGACCAGTTCGACCTCCTCGGCACCGGGGCGTCGGGGTCCGACCCGTCCGGCCGGGGCGAGCAGGAGCGCCGCACCATGGCCCAGTTCCTGGTCGAGCTGGACGACCTGGCCGCCAACGGGAACGTGTTCGTGATCGCGGCCACCAGCCGGCCCCGGGCGCTCGACCCGGCCCTGTCCGGCGCCCGGCGCTTCGGGCTGCGGATCGACCTCGGACCGCCCGACCGGGCCGCGGCGGAGGAGATCCTCCAGACCCACCTCACCGGGTACCGGCTGGCCGCCGACCTGCGGGTGGCGGACCTCGCCGGCGGCGTGGCCGGCTTCTCCGGCGCGGAACTGGCCCAGGTCACCCAGTGGGCGGCCCGGTCGGCGGCGGACCGCGGCACCGGCGCGCCCCTGACCCTCGACGACTTCGTGGCGGCCCGGGCGCGGCTGCTGCCCCGGGTGCGCGCGAGCGGCCCGGCGGAGATCGTGGAACACCTCGACCGGTACGTCGAGGGGCAGGAGGCGGCGAAGCGGCGGCTCGCGGTGGCGGTCGGCAACCACTACCTGCGCCTGGGGGCGGCCACGTCGTTCACGTCCGTACCGGTGGCGGTGCGCAAGTCCAACGTGCTGCTGCTCGGGCCGACCGGTACCGGCAAGACCATGCTCGTCGAGACGGTCGCCCGGCACCTGGACGTGCCGTTCGTGCTGGCCAACGCCACGACGCTCACGGAGACCGGCTACGCGGGCACCACGGTGGAGCACCTGCTGTTCCGGCTGTTGCAGGCCAGCGACTTCCACCTGCGCCGCGCCGAGTACGGGGTGGTGTGCGTCGACGAGTTCGACAAGCTGGCGCTGACCCGCGACGACCGGTCCCGGGCCACCAGCGCCGGGGTGCAGCAGGACCTGCTCAAGCTCGTGGAGGGTACGGTCGTGGACGTGCCGGGGGGCGGGGCCGGCAGGGGGGAGTACCTGTCGTTCCACACCGGCAACGTGCTGTTCGTGGGGCTGGGCGCGTTCAACGGGCTGGCCGCGCGGGTGGCCCGCCGCCTCGACCTGCCGCACCGGCCCGGCGCGGAGCACCCGGACCTGCTGGAGCGGGCCCGGGCCGAGGACCTGGTCGACCACGGGTTCCTCCCGGAGCT
Organism: Longispora urticae; assembly: GCF_053902585.1. NCBI lineage: Bacteria > Bacillati > Actinomycetota > Actinomycetes > Micromonosporales > Micromonosporaceae > Longispora > Longispora urticae. The sequence goes on along the minus strand of NZ_JAQZSH010000012.1, from coordinate 164,050 downwards.
GGTCGGCCGGTTCCCGGTGGTCACCGGCACCCGGGAACTGACCGTGGCGGAGCTGGCCCGGATCCTGCGCAACCCGCGCACCGGGCTGGTGGCCGAGTACGCGGCGCTGCTGGGCCTGCAGGGCTGGGCCGACCCGGTCGTCACCCCGGGGGCCGTGGAACGGATCGCCCGGGAGGCCGCCCGGCGGGGCGTCGGGGCCCGGGGCCTGCGGGCGGTCCTGGAGGAGGCGCTGCACGACACGATGTTCCGCCGGCCCCGCTCCGGGGAGGGCCCGCTGGTCGTGGACGCCGACCTGGTCGACAAGGGGCTCGGGCGGGGCCCGGTCGCGGTGCGCGCGGCCGGCCCCACCCCGGGCGCGGTCGCCGGGGCCCTGGCGGAGCACGCGCCGGGCAGCGACCGGGCCCGGGAGGTACTGGCCGTCGCCAGCCACCAGCACTACACCTCCCCGCCGCTGGACCGGGCCGTGCTCCTCGTCGACCCCCGCGCCCACCAGCGCGGGGCCCTGGTCCGCGCGCTCGCCGCGACCTGGGGTGTGCCGTGGGCGGTCCTGGACGCCGCGCCGCTGGCCGACACCGCCGACGACGGGGGCTGGGCCACCGACGCGGTCGTGGACCTGGTGACCCGCGCCGACGGGCACCCCGACCGGGCGGCGCGCGGCGTCCTGCTGGTGGACAACGTCGACCGGCTGCTGGCCACGGCCGCCGGGCCGGGCGCTCGGGAGGCGCTGCGGACCAGGATCGTCCCGCTGCTCGACCGGCGTCCGCTCCCGGTGGCAGACGGGGCCGGTTCCCTGTTCCCCACGGAGGACCTCTTCCTGGTACTGGCCGGGGACTTCGCCCTCCCGACGGGCCCCGAAGCGACCGGGACGGCCGAAACCACCGGGGCGGACGGCGCGGCCGGGGCGGTCGGCGCGGTCGGTGCGGACGGCGCGGACGGCGACCCCTACGGCCCCGCGCACCTCCTCGACGGCCTGCGCGCCTCCTACTCCCTGACCCCGGAGCTGCTGCGCCGGCTGCTCGTCGCGGTCACGGACCGCACCGTCGGCGAGGAGCAGTGGCTGGCGGCGATCCGCTTCCACGGCGCGGCCCTGGCGGAGAAGTACCGCCCCCTGGTGGCGCACCGCGACCCGGACGGCGGCCCGGTGGCGGAGGACACGGGCGCGCTGGCCCGCCTCGCGGTCGCGGAGGGCTGGACCCCGGCGGACCTGCCCCTGCACCTGGAAAGGCGCCTGCTCCGCCGACTCGGATGACTTTTCCCGGCGGAGTGTGTCGGATTGCGGGGACGGCGTTCGTGGTAGGGGTGAGAGGCTGTCCGGAGGGCGGCCACCTGACCACAGGAGTTGATCCGAGATGGCGCAGTACCTGATGTCCGTGCTCCACGACGACCCGGCCACGGCGAACGCCGACCCGGAGGAGCGGGCCGCGATCAGCGCGTTCAACCGCCAGATGCAGGCCGACGGCCAGTGGGTCTTCGCCGGCGGCCTGGCGTCGCCGGACTCGGCCACCGTCATCGACGGCCGGGACGGGCCCCCGGTGTTCACCGACGGGCCCTACGTGGAGACGAAGGAGTACGTCGTCGGCCTGTGGATCATCGAGGCGCCCGACCTCGACGCGGCGCTCCGGCTCGCCGGTGAGGGGTCGAAGGTCTGCAACCGCAGGATCGAGGTCCGGCCGTTCCTGTGACCGACGTCGGCGAGGTGATCGCCCGGGTGCACCGCGAGGAGTGGGCCCGGGTGGTCGCCACGCTGGCCCGGCGGGTCGGGGACCTCGACCTCGCCGAGGAGATGGCCGCCGAGGCGTTCGCGACCGCCGTCGAGCGCTGGCCGGTCGACGGCGTCCCGCCGAATCCCGGTGGATGGCTGACCACCACCGCCCACCGCCGGGCCATCGACCGGCTCCGCCGCGAGGCCCGGCGGGAGGACAAGCACCGGGAGGCGCTGATGCTGTCCGACACCCCCGAGCCGACCGGCGCCGTCGACGACGACCGGCTCCGGCTCCTGTTCACCTGCTGCCACCCGGCTCTCGCGATGGAGGCCCGGGTCGCGCTGACCCTGCGGATGGTCGGCGGGCTCACGGTGCCCGAGATCGCCGCCGCGTTCCTGGTCGCCGAACCCGCCATGGGCCGGCGGATCACCCGCGCGAAGGACAAGATCAGAACAGCGCGGATCCCTTACCGGGTACCGGCCCGGGAGGACCTGCCCACCCGGGTCACCGGGGTGCTCGCCGTCCTCTACCTGATCTTCAACGAGGGCTACCTGTCCTCGGCCCCCGGGCGGGAGCCGGTCCGCGCCGACCTGACCGCCGAGGCGATCCGGCTGACCCGGCTGGTCCGCGCCCTGCTGCCAGCCGACGGCGAGGTCGCCGGGCTGCTGGCGCTGATGCTGCTCACGGAGTCCCGCCGGGCCGCGCGGGTGTCCGCGACCGGCGAACTCGTCACCCTCGCCGAGCAGGACCGCGGCGCCTGGGACCGGGCCCTGATCGCCGAGGGCCACGCCCTGGTCCGCGCGCGGCTCGCCTCCGGCCAGCGACCGGGGCGCTACCAGATCCTCGCCGCGATCAGCGCCGTGCACACCGACGCCGCCGATGTCCGCGACACCGACTGGTCGCAGGTCGTCGCGCTCTACGACCAGCTGGTCCGGCTCGACCCCTCGCCGATCGTGCGGCTCAACCGGGCGGTCGCGGTCGCCGAACTCGACGGCCCGCAGGTGGCACTGGCGGAGGTGGACGGCCTGCCGCTGGACGGGTACCACGCCTTCCACGCCACCCGCGCCGACCTGCTGCGCCGCCTCGGCCGGAGCCGGGACGCGCGGGCCGCGTACGACCGGGCGATCGGGCTGGCCGGCAACACCGCCGAGACGGCGTACCTCACGCGGAGGCGCGACCAGCTCGCCGGGCCCTGACCCGCACCGGGCCCGGTCACACGGCCGAGACCACCCCGGCGAGCACCCCGCTGATCATCACCGCGTACGCGGCGGCGGTCACCACGGCCGTCGCCAGGATCGTCGCGCCGGGCGGCTGCCGGACCAGCTGGTACGCGATCAGCCCCGGGGCGACGAAGCCGAGGGTCTGGTGCACGAACAGCAACGGGAACCTGTTCTGCACCACCAGGAACAACGCCAGCTGCAAGACGACGCCGAGCAGGACGACGGCGGCGAACAGGCGCTTGCCGTACAGGATGACGACGCGTTGCAGGAGCCGGGTGCCCGCGTAGGTCACCCCGGTCATCGCCACCACGATCCCGGCCTGCCGGTAGTCCTGGAGCAGGGCCAGCGCGAGCCACCCCGGGGTGATCATGCCGCCGGGGGACAGGTTGGTGGTCAGGTAGCACAACAGCGAGAACACCAGGCCGGCCCCGAGGGCGAGGGTGGCGGTCTCGGGGGCGAGCTCGACGCTGATCACGGGTTCCTCCGGTGCGGGGTCACGGGTACGGCCCGGGGCAGCGTGGCCAGCTCCGCGAGGAGCAGTTCGCCCTGGCCGTGGATGTTGCCGACCGTCACCAGCGACGTGTCGCCGGCCATCCCGGCGACGATCTCGTCCAGCAGCTGCCGGGCCGGGCGGCGGCCACCGAGGTCGAGGACCCGGTCCTGCCACGGGCCGGGGACGGTGGCCCGCGCGCTGCGGGTCGGCTCGCCGATCAGGATCACCCGGTCCGGGGCGACCTGGCCGACCAGCGTACCCATCTGGGCGTTGCGCTCCACCCGGTCCGGCCGGCAGTTGATCACCATCTGGAGCGGTCGGCCGATCAGCTCCTGGTCGTGCAGCCGGTGGATGTTCTGCAGGGTGGAGGCCGGGTCGTTGGCGGCGAACACGTTGGCCACCGCCAGGGTCCCGCCGGCCAGCCGGAACCGGTCGACCGTCAGTACCCCGGGATCCGGCGGCGCCGCCCACATGCCCGCCAGCGCGGCGTCCCGCCCCACCCCGCACAGTCCGGCGACCGCCAGGGCGATGGCCACGTTGTCCTTGAACGTGATCCAGCTGAACGCCGCCATCTCCTCGTCGGTGACCTCCTCCGGGTCGACCACCACCAGCCGGCACCGCCGCCGCCGGGCCTCGACCCGCAGGATCGCCAACCGGTCCCGCTCGGCGGTGACGCACACCCCGCCCACCGGCATGGACCGCGACAGGGACCGGGCCACGTCGTCGAGGGTCGGGCCCATCTCGGCGAGGTGGTCCTCCCGGACGTTGCACAGCACCCCGATCGTGGACTCGATCAGCTTCGACTGGTTGATCTCCTGCAACGCCGGCATCACCGCCATGCACTCGATGACCAGCGCGTCGGGACGGAACACCGCCGCCCGGCGGACGATGCCGATCTGCTCGACCACGTTGGCGATGCCGAACCTGCGGTACACCGGCTCCTCGGACCCGTCGGGGTAGAGGAACCGGGCCGCCGTGCCGGTGGTCTTCGCGACCACGGTCCGACCGCCGCCCCGCAGCGCCCCGGCGCACAGCCGGGTGATCGAACTCTTGCCCCGGATGCCGTTGACCAGCACCCGGACCGGGATGCTCCGCAGGTGCCGGTGGTGCCGGGCCTGCTCGACGACCCCGGCGACGAGCAGCGCGAGGCAGAAACCGAAGAACACCAGGATGAGCAGCACGCCGGCCTCAGCTTCCGACGGGCAGCGACGCGCCCGCTCCGGCCCGGCGCGGGCCGGGGATCGTGACGCCGTCGGTCGTGGGGAGGGCCGTGCCGCCCTCCGGGGTGGAGCCCCGCATCCGGGCCGCGCCCCCGAGCCGCCCGGGCCCCTGCGTCACGACCTGCCGGCAGATGTCCAGGCACATCGCGACGGCGCCGACCTCGTCCTGCCGGGCCACGGCGATCGGGGTACCGGTGTCGCCCGCCGCGAGCCGTTCGGCCGCCGCCGCGACCCGGCGCAGCGGCAGCGCGACGAGGAACAGCTGCCAGCCGAACCCGACCAGCGCGACAGCGACCGCCACGACGGCCAGCAGTTCCCGGCGGCGGTGCTCGCGGTGCTCCCACAGGTCCAGGTCGGCGGCCCGGCGCTCGGCGATCACCGCCAGCCCCAGGTGTCCGGTGCGGCTCTCCCGGTCGAGAGCCACCGCCGTGACCAGGGACCGCGCGCCGGCACCGGGGTCCCGGGGCGGCCGGCCGGCGAAGGCCCCGTCCCCGGCCTCCCGCAGTTCGCGGCCGTGCACGGTGGCGAACGCCTGGTAGCCCTCGGTGTCCACCCAGGTGCGCAACCGCCGGTCGACGAGGCGCAGCCGGCCGTCCGCGCGGGCCAGCAGCCCCGACAGGTGCCGGATGTCGAACTCGGCCACCAGTCCGCGCCCGCCGGGCAGGGCGGCGTGCGCGTAGAGGGCTGGTACCCGGCGGACCCGGTCGTCGACCCGCACCCCCTCGCCGGCGGGCAGCGGGCCGCCGGGGCGCAGGGGAGGCCGTCCCGCCCGGTTCGTCGGCCGGCCCGCGGCGTCCACGACGTAGACGCTGCGGAACCGGCCGTCGGCGGCGAGCGTGGCGATCCGGTCCGCGAGGCCCTCCGGTCCGGCCCCGGCCGCCGCCGTCACCTGGCCGAGCCCGCCGTCGAGGGCCAACTGCACCGACCGCCCGACGATGTCCACCTGGTTGCGCAGGTCGGCGGCCACCTGCGGGGGAACCGGGGCGGCGCCGGAGGCGGGGGCGACGGCCACGGCGGCCCACCCGATCGGCGCGGCCGCGCACGCCACCGTGACCCACCAGACCGGGGGCGCGAGCCTGCGCCGGGCCCTGCGGGGCTCCCGGTCCGGCGACCGCAGCCGGCGGACCCCGGCGGCGATCCGGGCCACCTCGCCGACCCGCCACCGGGGCGCGTGCGTGCCCGCCCCGCCGACCGCCGCCGCCGAGCAGTCCGCGACCAGGCGGCGCACGGGCCGCACGACCAGCGCGTGGGTGAGGACCAGGACCGCGACGGCCACGCCGAGCAGCCCGAGGCCGAGGGGCAGGCCCCGCCACGTCGAACCCGTCTGCTGCCAGGGCTGCCGGACCACCGACACGACCGTGAGGCCGGACTCCCCGGCGGACACCGCGGTGACGACCGTGGCCGGCGCGGTCCCGGCCCCCTCCGACACCGCCGTGCCGCCCCGGGTGCCCGCCGCGGCCACGGCCCTCGCGACCAGCGGTGCCAGCGCCGGGTCCTGCGCGCCGACCGGGGCCCCCTGGCCGACCGCCCAGCCGCCGAGCCGCGGGGCGAACACGAGGCTCTGCCCACGCTCGGCGTCGACCCGCGCCAGCCGGGCCCGCAGCGGCATGGTGGCGACGAGCGTCCGGCCGCCGTTCAGGGGCACGAAACCGACGAGGTGTACGCCGACCGCGTCCCGCACCGTCGTCAGCCCGGGACCCGTCGGGAGCTGCGCGAGCGCCCCGGCCGGGACGGCCCGGCCGTGCGCCGCGACCACGGCCCCCCTGTCCAGGACCGCCCCGCCCCGCCAGCCCGCCCCGCCGCCCACGACGGACCGCGCGAGGCCGGCCGGCTCCGGAGCCTGGGTGGCGGCCGCCGCCACGAGTGCCTGGAGGCCGGTGGCCGCGGTGGTCCGGATGCCGGCCGCGACCAGCCGGGTGGTCCGCAGTTGGGAGTCGACGACCGCCGCCGGCACCGAGGGCCGGGCCGGTCCGGCCAGCAGGACGACGCTCGCGACGGCGACCAGCACCAGCAGCAGCGCGCACACCCGGGACGGCACGGCCGCGCCGGCGGGGAAGCGCGGCCGGGGGATCTGCCGGTCCAGACAGGTCCTCAACCACTCGCCTGCGCCCACGGTCCGCCTCCGATTCGCCCGGCTTCCTCGGTCCGGGCCTTACGGAGCGTAGCCATCGATATGGTTAAGAGGTCTCTAAATGTTGACTATCGCGGTCCTAAGGGTGACAAGTGCCGGGGTCCGGTGCGGACGGTCGCTCAGGGTGCCGGCAGTCCGGCCGCGACCAGGGCGCGCGCCAGTGTGGACCGTCGCGCGGGATCGGACCGCACCGACCAGCTCGTCTCCAGGTGCACGAACACCGCGCCGTACCCGGCCGCCCCCGCGCTCTGGACGTTCGACATGCCCTCCAGCTGGCCGCACCGTTCCCGCCAGGCCCGGCAGACCGCGAGCCCGGCGCCGTCCAGCTGGTCGGCGACCCGCAGCGGACCGGGGCCGGGCGCGGCCTGACCGGTCGAGACCACCGCGTCGGTCCCGGGCAGGTTCTTGTCGGCGTACCCGTGCAGTTGCAGCTGGGCCAGGCCGTGCCGGGCGTACGCGTCGGCGAGGGCGTGGAACACCGTGTCCTCGTGGTGCGCGACGTCCGCCGCGCCGCCGCCCGCCTTCCGGTGCGCCCCCGCGACCAGCAGCACCGTGCCCGGCACCGCCCGGAACAGGTCGAGCCCGAGGTCCTCGGTGTGCAGGTCGTACCCGGGATGGGGCACCTCGACCACCCACCGGACGGGGGCCGAGCCGTCCACCAGCACCAGGCCCCAGGACCGTTCGGTCCGCGCGTCGCTGGCGTACACCGTGAACGGGCGGCCGGTGACCGGGTCGGTGCCGCGGGTGGCGGGCATGCCCAACGAGGCCAGCTGGTCGGTGCCCCGCCCGGTGCCGCCGTCGAGCAGCAGGTCCACGGCGGTCCCGGCGGCGCGGCGTTCCTCGGCGCGGGGTGGCCGGTAGCGACCGTCCGGCGACAGGCCGGCGACGTGGTCGGCGAGCAGCCGGGCCGGATCGGGGGCGGGCGCGGGTTCGGCTCCGCAACCGGTGAGCACGGTGGCGACGAGCACCAGAACGAGAGCCCCCAGCCGGGTACTCACCACACGTCGTCCCCGTACCCGTCGTCCTCGAACACGTCCGCCCTGGTCACGCCCGGCTTCTCCCAGTAGGCCTCGACGGTGCTGACATGCCCGAGCCACTCCAGGAGCACGGTCGCGCGGGCCTTGCCGTCCCCGGTGACGGACACCCGCACCTCCCGGTCGTAGGGCTCCACACTGGTCACGGTGACCTTGCCGTGGTCGTAGGTGAGGGTGACGACGCCGCCGTCGGTGTTCACGACCCGCACCACGCTGTCCGGGCCCTCGGTCCGGACCACCGCACTGGGCGTGGGCCGCGGCGTCGGGGACTCCCGGGGGCGCACCTGGGCGAGCGGCGCGGTGGTCGGTGACGGGGCCGGGGTGGCCGACCGGGTCCGGGCGGGCGGCAGCGGCCGGCTCTGGTCCGGGTCCGCCACGAACGCGGGGGACACCAGGAACCACACGGCCCCGCCCACGAGCGCGGCGGCGGCCGGCCAGGCGACCGCAGTGACAGTCCATCGACGCATGGGCCGCATTATCCATCAATCCGTCCACGATGGTCCGCTCCGAGGCTTCCGGGGGTATGGTGCCCACCATGCCCCGTGTACTGGTGATCGAGGACGAGCCGGGCATCCGCCACACCCTGCTCCAGGAGCTGGTCGCCTACGGTCACAGCGTGCAGGCGGTGGGTAGCGCGATGGCCGGGTTGCGGGCCGTCACCGGGAACGAACCCGATGTCGTCCTGCTCGACCTCGGGCTGCCCGACCTCGACGGGGCGGTGCTGCTCACCATGATCCGGGCCGCGACCCAGGTGCCGGTGATCGTGGCCACCGCCCGCGACGAGGAGTGCGACATGATCCGCCTGCTCGACAAGGGCGCCGACGACTACGTGGTCAAGCCGTACTCCGTCGAACAGATCGCCGCCCGGGTGCGCGCCGTCCTGCGCCGCACCCTGCGGGAGGGACCCGTGCCGCCCCTGGTGCTCGGCGGCCTCACCGTGGACCGGACGGCCCGGGAGGCCCGGCTCGACGGGACCGCGCTCCGGCTGAGTCGGCGCGAGTTCGACCTGCTCGCCTACCTCGCGGCCCGGCCGGGGCAGGTGATCACCCGCAAGCAGCTCCTGGCGGAGGTGTGGCAGCTCTCCTTCGGCGACGACGACAGCACCGTCGACGTGCACCTGTCCTGGCTGCGCCGCAAGCTGGGCGAGACGGCCGCCGAGCCCCGTTTCCTGCACACGGTGCGCGGCGTCGGCATCAAACTGGTCGCCCCGCGCCAGGACTGACGGTCGGCAGCCGCAGCGCCACCCGGGCCCCGCCCAGCGGGGAGGCCGTGACCGACAGGCTGCCGCCGTGCTCGGCGGCGACCCGGCGCGCGATGTCGAGCCCCAGCCCGGTGGAACGGCCCCCGCTCACCCCGCGGCGCACCGCGAGCTCCGGCTCGGCGATGCCCGGCCCGGCGTCGTCGACGGCGAGGACGACGTCCCCGTGGTCCGGGCGCAGGCCCACGTGGCAGGCCGCCCCGTGCGGGGTGTGGTGGAAGACGTTGGCGAGCAGCGCGTCCAGCACCTCCTGCACGGTGCCGGCCGGTACCGGGACCCGCACCGGCACGTCGAGGCCGTACCGCCGCCACGGCCGGTCCTGGTCCTCGGCGAGCACCTCCCAGAACGCGGCCCGCCCGGCCACCACCTCGGCGAGGTCGCAGGAACCGGCCTCCCGGACGACCAACGGCCGGCGGGCCCGGGCGACGAGGTCGTCCACCTCGGCACTGAGCCCCAGGCTGGCCTCGACCACCCGGTCCCGGGCCGCGCAGGCGGGCAGCGACGCCGCGTTGAGCCGCAGCACGGTGAGCGGGGTACGCAGCCGGTGCGACAGGTCGGCGACCAGCTCGCGTTCCATCGCCAGCAGGGCGGTGATCCGGGCGGCCATCGCGTTGAACGCCACCCCGGCGGTGTGCGTCTCCACCGGCCCGGCGGGCCTGACCCGGACGTCCAGGTCGCCGGAGCCGAGCCGCTCGGCGGCCACGGCCAGGGCCGTACTCGACCGGACCACCTGCCGGGCCAGCCGGTCGGCGAGCAGCGCCGCGGCCACCAGCAGGACCGCGCCCAGCCCGAGCAGGCCCAGCCACGCCGTCCGGACCCGCCGGTCCGTGTCGGCCTCCGGCACGTACACCTCGGCGACCGCCACCTCGCCGTCGCCGACCGTGACCGGACGCAGGTGGGTGTAGCCGCCGGCCACCGGGAAGTCGGCGGCCCGTCCGCTGGCCACGGTCGCCGTCCACTGTGCCGGGGTCGCGCGTGGACCGCGCGCCGGGCCGACGAGCCGGCCGTCGGGCAGCCGCACGACGACCAGCCCCCGGTTGGCCGCCGGCAGCGCGGCGAGCGCGTCGGACACCTCCCGGGGCTCGGTCGTGACCCGCAGCACGGCCGCGATCGCGTCGGCGTCGCGGTGCGCGTTGCTCTGGTCCCGTTCGGCCGCCGTGTGCCGCGCGAACCACGCCAGCGGAACGGCGAACCCCACGATGACCAGGGCGGTGACCGCGAGGGCCACCCCCACGAACGTGCGTCTCATCCGGGCTGTCCGTCCCGCGCCGTCGTCACTCCCAGTCCCAGCGGACGCCGACGATCCCCGGCCGGACAGGCGTGGCCAGCACGTGGACGGAGTCCCTGCCGGCCAGCGCGAGCTCGGCCCGTTCCCGGTCGGGGCCGTCCAGCCGGTCCTGGGTGTAGCGGTAGCAGCGCACCGGGACGGCTCCGGGCGCGAACCGGACCTGGATCGCCACCTGCGCCCCTGCGTACCGGGCACTGTGCTGGAACTGCCCGCACGGCACCCCGCTGCCGTCGCGGTGCTCGAACTCCAGGATGTGGGTCTCGTCCACCCGCAGGACCCGGTCGAAGAGCAGCTCGGTGACGATCATGCCCGCGGACCGGTCCCGCCGGATCCGGCCCACCCGGCAGTTGGCCAGGGGCACGACCTCGACCAGGTCCGTGTCGCACCCGTCGTCGCCCTGGAAGATCGTCACGAACCGGTCGACCTCCTGATGGGCCCGCACCACCTGGAGGCTGCGGCGGCGCACGGCCGAATGGTCCGCCACGACGTGCACGTCCTCGAAAAGGCTCACGGTGTGCACGCGGCCGACCGCGGAGGTCTCCAGCTCGCCGAGCATCCGGTCCAGCGTCGTGGCGGGGGCGAACAGTTCCGAGTACCGCTGGACGGTGGCCGGCCGCCCCGGGCGCGGACCGCGCGGGCGGCGTGGGCCCAGCAGCATCGTCAGCGCCGCCGGGGACAGCCCCAGGATCTGCTCCAACGCCGTGACCGCGGACAGCGACTCGCGCCGCTCGGGCCGGCGGGTGCCCTGCTGCCAGTAGCTCAGGGTCGCCAGGCTGACGTGCAGCCCGCACTCGGCCAGGCGGGCCTGGATCCGCCCCAGCCCCAGCCCCCTGGCCTCGATGCCCGCGCGCAGCGCCCGGTGGAAAGGGCCGCTACGCAGCGCCTCCGCCAGCTCGTCACGTCCCACCCGCGCCTCCCGGAGTCAGAGCTCGACGGCAGTCTATGCCACATGTCACTCACCGGGCGGGTGACACGTGGTCACTGCGAGCTACGAGAGCGTGGGGGCCGGTACCCGGCCCCGGGACCCGGAGGTCCGCCCCGCGACCTTGCGCGCGGTCCGGACCGCCGTGAGGACCGCCTCCGAGGCCAGCTTGCCGCCCAACAGGCTCTGCCCCGCACCCTCGGCGCCGGCCCAGGCGAGGTCCGACCAGGAGAACTCCCCGGTCTGCACGGCGCCGACGAGATAGTCGGCGACCCCGCCGGCGGCGCCGCCGAGGAACTGGCACCCCACGATGCCCACGGCGAGGCTGGCCCCGGCCGTGGGTGGCGCGAGCGCGACGGCCGCCGCGACACACCCGACGGTCACGAGTTTCGCGACGACCTCGGCGACGAGATGGTGGACCACGAAGTCGGCGGCCTTCCGCAACCAGCGGCCGAGGGTGCGCCACGGGCTCAGGCCGGACGGGTCGGACGCGTTGACCGGGTCGCCACCGGCGTAGGAGTACGGCGCGCCGGTCTCGGCGACCAGCGGGTCGCGGGTCAGGAACTGGCCGGTGGCGGGGTCGTAGTAGCGGTGCCGCAGGTACTGGAACCCGGTGACCGGGTCGGTGTACTGCCCGGCGTAGCCCAGCGCGGACACCGGGTCGGGCCCGACCGGCCGGCCGTACGGGTCGTAGCTGGCGCTGCCGGTCACCTGCCCCCGGATGTCGGTGACGAGCCGCACGCTGCCGTGGTGGTCGGTGACGAGGTAGCGGGGCTGGTCGCCGGTGACCTGTTCGATGGGCTCGCCGTCCGCGCCGTACAGGTACGCGTGCGCGCCGTCGGACAGCACCAGCGGGGTCGGGCTGCTCCGGTCCCAGGCGAAGCGGCTGGTGGTGCCGTGGGCGGTCGCGGCGACCCGCTGCCCGTCTCCGTCATAGGCGTAGCCGGTGTCCGTGCCGTACCCGACGAGGCGGTTGGCCTGGTCGTAGCGCAGGGTCGTCGTGGACCCGGCGGTGGTGACGGTGCTCCGGTTGCCCTGCCGGTCGTAACCGAACGTGCGGGTGACGGCCCCGGAGGTGCTGGTCCGCAACTGGCCGCCCGGGTCGAACGTCTGCCGGGTGCCGTCGGGCATCGTCAGCAGGCCGCCCGCCGCGTCCTGGTCGACGGTGCGCCCGTCGACGCCGCCGAGCCGGTGCAGCCGGTCGTAGGTGTAGCTGTGCCGGACGCCGGTGACCGGGTCCGTCGTGGAGCTGACCTGCCCCGTGGTGTCGTCGCCGGTGGCGGTCAGGGTGGCCAGGACCTTTCCGGTGGCGGTGTTGCGGACCGTTCTGGTCGCCCCGTAGCTGATCTCCACGGCGTTGGGGGAGCGCCGCCGGACCAGCGCTCCGGTCGCGTCGTCGTAGTCGTAGGAGGTCGTGGCGTTCAGCCAGTCGGTGACGGCGGTGAGCTGGCCGGCGCCGTCGTACGTCCGGGTCACCACCCGGCCGCCGGGGTAGGTGAGCCGGGTAAGCTGGCCGTCGTCGTCGTAGCCGTATCCGACCGCGGTGCCGGCGCCGTCGACCACCGAGGTGAGCCGGCCGGCGTCGTCGTAGGAGTAGCGGGTGGTGCCGGTGCCGTCCGTCATGGCGGTCCGGCGGCCGGCCTCGTCGTAGCGGTAGGCCACGTCGGGGGTGCCGGGGTCGGCGTAGGACACCGAGACGAGCCGGTCGGCCGGGTCGTACCCGTAGCCGGTGCGGCGTCCCGACGGGTCGGTGACGGACGTCAGGTTGTCGGCCCGGTCGTAGCCGTAGCCGGTGACCCGGCCGAGCGGATCCGTGCCGGTGGCCAGCCGTCCGAGCGGGTCGTACGTGTACCGGGTGACGCCCCCGAGTCCGTCGACCCGCTCCACCGGCCGCCCGAGTCCGTCGTGGACCGTGCCCGTGGTGCTGCCGTCCGCCCGGGTCACGAGAACCGGCAGGCCGTCCGGGTCGTGCCGGTAGTCGGTGCGGTGGCCGTCGCGGTCGGTCGTGGCCACCGGGTTGTCGTCGGGGTCGTACGCCACGGTCGTCACGTGCCGGGCCGGGTCGGTCACCTGGTCCGGCCGGCCGGCGGGGTCGTGGCGGGTGGCGGTGACCGCCCCGCCGGGGGCGATGACCTGGGTGCGGCGCCCGGCGTCGTCGTAGGCGTACCGGGTAGCCCGGAGGACCCCCGGCCGGGGCGACACGGTGCTGGACGCGACCCCGCCCCACCGGTCGTAGCCCAGGACGGTCACCCGGCCGGCGGCGCTGACGACGCGCGTGCGGTCCCCGGGGTGCGCCGGGTCCTCGTAGCGGTGTTCGACCCGCTCGTGTTCGGCGTTGACCTCCTCGGTGAGGTCGCCGGAAGCGTTGTACGCCAGGGTGCTGACCCGCTGCCGGGGGTCGGTGACCCGGACGGGCAGCCCGTCGGCGTACGCGTACCCGGTGACGTGCAGGTTGGCGTCCGTCACGCTCGTCACGGCGCCGTACCCGTCGTAGGTGTAGCGGGTCCGGTGCCCCTCGCCGTCGGTCACCGAGGACACCAGCGCCGCCGCCGTGTAGGTGTACCGGACCGTGGCCGCCGACGGGGTGCCCGCGCCCCGGGTGACGGCGGTCAGGAGCAGGCCGGCGTACTGGTGGACGGTCACCGCCCCCTCCGCGTCGGTCATCGTGGTCGTGCCGCCGGCCGGCGAGGCCCCGTCGCCCGTGTAGGCCCACGTCGTCCGCGCCCCGGTGCCGCCCACCTCCGTGGTCACCCGGCCGCGTTCGTCGTAGGCCACCGTGCGGGTCGCCCCGCCCGGGCTGCGGGTGCTGGTGAGCCGGTGCGCCGGGTCGTAGCCCAGCTCCCACACCCGGCCGAGCGGCTCGGTGACCCGGAACAGATCCCCGTCCTGGTACTGGTACCCGACGGTCAGCCCGGCCGGCCCGTCCACCCGGGTGACCCGGTCCCCGGTGTACCGCAGCCGCAGCGTCCGCCCGCCCGGGTCGGTCACCCGCTCCAACCGGTTGTCGCCGGTGTACCCCAGCACCGTCGCGTAGCCGTGCGGGTCGGTCTGGCGCACGAGGCGACCCGAGTCGGTGAACGAGTGCCGGACCCGGTCGTCGTGCCGGCGGAACACGAACCCGCCGGGCTCGCGGGCCAGGGTGGCCAGCACCCGGGGCGCCGCCGCGTACCCGTCGCCGTCGGGGTGGAACACGACGACCGAACCGTCCTCCTGGCGCACCTCGACGTCCCCGTCGGCCGCGACGGTCAGCGCCAGGTCGTAGCTGTCGGTCCAGCCGAAGCCGAACCGCCCCTCCCGGTCGGCGCGCAGCGAACTGTACGTCCTGGTCAGCGCGAGGGGCACGCCGCGACCGGGCACCGACAGGTCCGTGACCTGGTCCCAGTACGCGCCGGTCGCGCAGTTGACGGCCGGGGCCTCCCCGCACGGCACCGGCCGCTCGCCCGGGTTCGGCGCGCCGCCCTGCTCCGCGACGCCGGGACCGCCCACCGGGGCGACGGTGGCGGCCGGCGCCTGGGCGAGCGCGAAGTAGGCGCTCGCCCCGGGCCGCAGCGGGCGGGCGAACGTGACGGTGCCGGAGCGGCCCTTGCCCGCGAGGCGCACCCCGGGGCCCGCGTGGGACGCCGGGCCGAGCGGGCAGCCGCGCGGCGCGGGGTCGACGCACAGGCCCGGGCCGGTGAGCTCGAACAGCGCGGTGTCGGCGGCGACGGCCAGTGCGCGCAGCTCGGCGGGGCTGTCGTTGCGCACCCCGACCAGGGTCGCGCCGGTCCGCCCGTCGTAGGGGCCCTGCCCGGGGTCGGCCCGGACGGCGACCGCGCCCGAGGCGGTCACGTCGATCAGCACCGCGCACCCGGTGTCGGCGCCCAGGGCCGGGCACTGCGGGAACGGCGCGGTCGCGGTGCTGGTCGCGACCATGCCCGTGGCCGGCCGCCACCCCTTCGGCGCGGAGCCGAACCGGGGGGTGACCGTGGTGGACCGCGCGGGATCCGCCGGGACCGGGTAGGTCACCGGCACCGGGTCGGTGCGCGTCACCGCCAGGTACGTGACCGTGGCGACGGCGCCCGTGCCGAGCAGCAGCGCCGCCACGAGGAGGAGTGCCACGGGGGAACGGAGGAACGGGCTCCGCATGGTCGACCTCCGGCGGGGACGGGCGGGGCCGCGGAACACGGACGCCGACCCTCCCATTGTCCCCAGTGGAGGGTCGGCGTCGGTCGGGTTTCCGCCCGGTCCGTGTCGGCTCGCCGACTCCGCTACGCGCCCAGCTCGTCCCGCACCTGCGCGAACGCGGCGACAGCCCGGCGGACGTCCTCGGTGGAGTGCGCGGCCGACAGCTGGACCCGGATCCGCGCCTTGCCCTGCGGGACGACCGGATACGAGAACGCGATCACGTAGATGCCCCGCTCCAGCAGCGCGGCCGCCATCCGGCTCGCCAGCGCCGCGTCGCCGACCATGACGGGCACGATCGGGTGCTCACCGGGCAGCACGTCGAAACCGGCCGCGGTCATCTCCGACCGGAACAGCGCCGTGTTCTCGTGCAGCCGGGCCCGGCGCTCGTCGGACTCGGCGAGCAGGTCGAGGATGCGCAGGGACGCGCCCACGATCGCGGGCGCCAGGGAGTTGGAGAACAGGTACGGGCGCGAGCGCTGGCGCAGCAGCTCGACGATCTCGGCGCGGCCGGCCACGTAGCCGCCGCTGGCCCCGCCGAGGGCCTTGCCGAGGGTGCCGGTGACGATGTCGACCCGGTCTGCGACGCCGAAGTGCGCGGGCGTGCCCCGGCCGCCGGGGCCCATGAAGCCCACCGCGTGCGAGTCGTCGACCATGACCAGCGCGTCGTACCGCTCGGCCAGGTCGCAGATCTCGTCCAGCGGCGCGATGTACCCGTCCATCGAGAACACGCCGTCGGTGACGATCAGCCGGTGCCGGGCGTCGGCGGACTCCTTGAGGCAGCGCTCGAGGTCGGCCATGTCCCGGTTGCGGTACCGGAACCGGGCGGCCTTGGACAGCCGGATGCCGTCGATGATGCTGGCGTGGTTGAGCTCGTCGGAGATGACGGCGTCGGCCTCGGCCAGCAGGGTCTCGAAGACGCCGCCGTTCGCGTCGAAGCAGGAGCTGTACAGGATCGTGTCGTCGGTGCCGAGGAACTCCGACAGCCGCGCCTCGAGCTGCTTGTGGGGCTCCTGGGTGCCGCAGATGAACCGCACGGACGCCATGCCGAAGCCCCAGTCGTCGAGGGCCTGCTTGGCGGCGGCGACGACGTCGGGGTGGTTGGCGAGGTCGAGGTAGTTGTTGGCGCAGAAGTTCACCACGGTGCCGGTGCCGACGGTGATGTCGGCGGACTGCGGGCTGGAGATCACGCGCTCGGACTTGTAGAGCCCGGCCTCGCGGATCGCCGCCAACTGCTCCGCGAGGTGCGGGCGCATCTGATCGAACACGGTGCTACTCCTTGTCCTGGATCTGGGGGCGGGTCCAGTCGATGACGACCTTGCCGCATTGCCCGGAGCGGGCCGTCGCGAACGCCTGCGCGTGGTCGGCGTAGCCGTACCGGTGGGTGATGACGGGGCTGATGTCCAGGCCGTTCTGGAGGAGGACGGACATCGCGTACCAGGTGTCGTACATCTCCCGGCCGTAGATGCCGCGCAGGGTGAGCATCCGGGTGACCACGGTCGCCATGTCCACGGGCACGTCGCCGGTGGGCAGCCCCAGGATCGCGATCCGTCCGCCCGGGCTCATGGCCGCGATCATGTCCTGGAGGGCGTCGGCGCGGCCGGACATCTCCATGCCGATGTCGAAGCCCTCGGTCATCCTCAGGTCCGGCATCACGTCGGTGATCCGGCTGGCGCTGACGTCCAGGGCGACGCTCGCGCCGAGCTTGCGGGCGAGGTCGAGCCGGTAGGGGCTGACGTCGGTGATGACCACGTTGCGGGCCCCGGCGTGCTGGGCGATGGCGGCGGCCATCAGGCCGATCGGCCCGGCGCCGGTGATCAGCACGTCCTCGTTGACGACCGGGAACGCCAGGGCCGTGTGCACGGCGTTGCCGAACGGGTCGAAGATGGCGGCGACGTCGAGGTCCACGGGGTGCCGGTGTACCCAGACGTTGGACTCCGGCAGCACCACGTACTCCGCGAAGGCGCCGTCGGTGTGCACGCCGAGCCCGATCGTGCGGAAGCACAGGTGCCGGCGGCCGGCCATACAGTTCCGACATTTGCCGCAGACGAGGTGACCCTCGCCACTGACGGTGTCGCCGACCGCGACCTCCCGGACGCCCGGCCCGACCTCGGCGACCTCGCCGACGAACTCGTGGCCGAGCACGAGCGGGGCCTTGACGGTCCTCGCCGCCCAGTCGTCCCACGAGTCGATATGCAGGTCGGTGCCGCAGATTCCGGTCCGCAACACCCTGATCAGGACCTGCCCCGGGCCGGCCTCGGGGGTCGCGACCTCAGTCAGCGTCAGTCCCGGACCGGCGGCAGTTTTCACCAGCGCTCTCACGCGGACCATCCTGGCCGCCGACCCGCTCTGAAGTCCATCTCCAAATCATGGTCTATGTTGTGAAGCGCAGCTTCAAAGGAGGGCCACCGTGATCGACCCGCGCAGGCTCCGGGTACTGCGGGCGCTCGCCGACCACGGCACCGTGACCGCCGCCGCCCAGGCGCTGTACCTGTCGCCCTCCGCCGTGTCCCAGCAGCTCGCCGCGCTGGAGACCGAGGTCGGCCACGCGCTGCTGGAACGCCGGGGCCGCGCCGTCCGCCTGACCGCCACCGGGGTCGTCCTCGCCGAGCACGCCACCCGGGTCGCCGAGCAGCTCGAACGGGCCGAGGCCGACCTCGCCGCCGTGTCGACCGGGGTCGCCGGCGAGGTGGTGATCGCCGCGTTCGCCACCTCGATCATCGAGGTCGTCGCCCCCGCCCTCGCGGCCCTGCGCCTCGGGGCGCCCCAGGTCCGGGTCCGGGTGAAGGACGCCGAGGGCCACACCAGCCTGCGTCTGGTCCTCGACGGCGAGGCCGATGTCGCCGTGGCCGTCGAGCAGCGGTTCACGCTCGGCTCGGGCGGGGACCGCCTGCTGCGCGAGCCGCTCTACGTCGAACCGTTCGACGCGGTCCTGCCGCCGGGCCACCCGCTGGCCGACGCCGCCGCCGTGGACCTGGCCGCGCTCGCCCCGGGCGCGTGGATCACGCCGTGGCCCGGCAACCCGGTGCACGACATGGTGCTGCGGGGCTGCGAGGACGCCGGGTTCCGGCCCCGGGTGGAGTGCCTGTCCGACGACTTCCGGGCGGTGTGCGCGCTGGTCGCGGCGGGGGTCGGCGTGGCGCTGGTGCCCCGGTCCGCCCTGCACTCGATCGACACGTCCGGTGCCGAGGTGCGGCCGTTGACCGGTCGGCCGCCGACCCGCCGGGTGTTCACGGCGGTCCGCCGGGGCAGCGAGACCCACCCCCTGGTGACCCTGGCCCTGGGCGAGCTGCGCACGCACGCGGCCCACGTGTCCCACCCCTGAAAAGCCGCGAACCTCATCCGGGTACGCCGCCACGCGCTGGCCGCGACGGCCCCGGTGCGGCTACGCGTGCGCCGCCACCGCCTCGTCGATGACCCCCGGGCTCAGGATGTGCTCGATCACCAGCACCGACGCCCCGATCACCCCGGCCCGGTCGTCGAGCTGCCGCACCCGGATGCTCAGGTGCTGGGTGGCCAGCGGGAGCGACCGGCTGTAGACGACCTCGCGGACCCCGGCCAGCAGGTACTCCCCGGCGTCGGCCATGTCGCCCCCGATGATGATCCCGCCCGGGTTGAAGAAGTTGACCAGGGAGGCCAGCACCTCGCCGATGTCGCGGCCCGCCTGCCGGACCAGCTGGACGGCCCGGGCGTTGCCGGCGCGGACCAGCGCGACCACGTCCCGGCTGTTGGCGGTGTTCTCGCCGGCGGCGCGCAGCTGGGCGGCGAGCGCGGCCCCGCTGGCCACGGCCTCCAGGCAGCCGGTGTTGCCGCACCGGCAGACGATGTCGGACGTCGTCACCCGGATGTGGCCGATGTCGCCGGCCGCGCCCTGGGCGCCGCGGTGCAGGCGGTGTTCGGTGATGATGCCGCTGCCGATCCCGGTGGCGACCTTCACGAAGAGCAGGTGCTCGATCTCGGGGCTGGCCGCCCAGTGTTCGCCGAGCGCCATGATGTTGACGTCGTTGTCGACCAGGATGGGGACGCCGAGCCGGAGCCCGAGCCAGCCGGGCACGTCGAACCCGTCCCACCCGGGCATGATCGGCGGGTTGACGGGCAGGCCGGTCTGGTGCTCGACGGGGCCGGGCAGCCCGATCCCGGCGCCGCACACCTGGTCGAGGGTGTGGCCGGACTCGTCGAGGAGCCGGTGGAACGCGTCGACCAGCCAGCCGAGCACCTTCTCGGGGCCGTCGGTGATCGGCACGTCCGCGCTGTGCTCGGCGAGCACCTGGGTGGCCAGGTCGGTGACGGCGAGCCGCGCGTGGGTGGCGCCGAGGTCGGCGGCGAGCACGATCCGCGCGCCGGCGTTGAAGGCGAACGCCACCGCCGGCCGGCCGCCGGAGGAGATCGCGTCGTTGGACGGGATGATCCACCGCTGGTCGGACAGCGCGTCGAGCCGCTGCGACACTGTGGACCTCGCCAGGCCCGTGAGCTGCATCAACTCGGCTCGGGTCCGGGCGCGTCCGTCGCGGAGGATCGTCAGAAGTGCTCCTGCGCCCGCTGCCTCGGTGGTCAATTCCCTGCCTCCCGTTGATCTTTCCCGGCTTAGTAATGACATCTTACATCAAGGTTTTGCTTGACCATCGACGTAAGTGACTCCTAGTCTCCTTTAACATGTTGGAAATACGACGGTGGCCGACGGAACTCCGCGCAGGCATAGTCGGGACGGGCTTCATGGGCCGGATCCACGCCCGGGCCGCCCGGTTGACCGGTGCGCGGCTCGCGGGCGTGGCCGGCTCCACAGCGGAGCGGGCGCGGCAGGCCGGCGACCTGATGGGCGCGGACCGGGTCTTCGCCACGGCCGAGGATCTGATCGAGTCCGGCCTGATCGACGTGGTGCACATCTGCACCCCCAACCATCTGCACGCACCCCTCACCCTGAAGGCGCTGGACGCGGGGCTGGCGGTGATCTGCGAGAAGCCGCTGGCCACCGACGCCCGGACGGCCGCGCTGATGGCCGGCCGGGCGGAGGAGGCCGGGCTCCTCGGCGCCGTCCCGTTCGTCTACCGGTTCCACCCGATGGTCCGCGAGGCCCGGGCCCGGATGGCCGACATCGGCCGGGCCAGCCTGATCCAGGGCAGCTACCTCCAGGACTGGCTGCTGGAACCGACGGACGACAACTGGCGGGTCGACCCCGAACTGGGCGGGCCGGGCCGGGCGATCGGCGACATCGGTACCCACTGGTGCGACCTGGCCGAGTTCGTGACCGGGGACCGGATCGCCCGGGTCAGCGCCCAGACCGCCGTGGTCGTCACCGACCGGGCGACCAACTCCCCGGTCCTCACCGAGGACGTCGCCACCGTCCAGTTCACCACCGTCGCCGGGGTGCTGGGCTCGGTCAACGTCAGCCAGGTCGCGCCCGGACGGAAGAACCGCCTGGTCCTGGAGGTGTCCGGCACCTCCGGCAGCCTCGCCTTCGACCAGGAGGACCCCGAACGCCTCTGGCTGGGCGACCGCGCCGGTTCCCACACCCTCGTCCGCGACCCGGTCACCCTCTCCGAGGCCGCCCGCCGGTACTCGCCGTTGCCCGCCGGGCACGCCCAGGGGTACCACGACTGCTTCGACGCGTTCGTCGCCGACAGCTACGCCGCGATCCGGGGCGAGTACCGCGACGGCCTGCCGACCTTCGAGGACGGGGCCCGCGCCGCCGTCATCACCGACGCGATCCTCGACTCGGCGCGCACGGGGGAGTGGGTCCCGTGTTGAGGATGCGCGGGATCGGCAAGAGCTTCCCCGGCGCGCGGGTCCTCACCGGCGTCGACCTCGACGTGGCCCCCGGCGAGGTGCACGCCCTCGTCGGGGAGAACGGCGCCGGCAAGTCCACCCTGATGAAGATCCTCGCCGGGGTGCACGCGCCCGACGAAGGCACGGTCGAGATCGACGGCCGGGCCGTGACGTTCGGGCACCCGTTGGACGCCCAGCGCGCCGGCGTGGCCATCATCTACCAGGAGTTCACCCTCCTGCCCGAACGCACCGTCGCGGAGAACGTGTTCCTCGGCCGCGAACCGGTCCGGCGCGGCCTGGTCGACCGGGGCGCGATGCACGCGACCACCGCCCGGCTGCTCGCGTCGCTCGGCGAGGACTCGTTCGGCCCCCGGGACCTGGTGCGCCGGCTGTCGGTGGCGCAGCAGCAGGTGGTCGAGATCGTCAAGGCGCTGTCGGTGGACGCCCGGATCGTGGTCATGGACGAGCCGACCGCCGCCCTCGCCGAGCACGAGGTGGAACTCCTCTACGGGCTGGTCCGCCGGCTGCGCGACCGCGGCATCGCCGTGCTGTACATCTCGCACCGGCTCCGGGAGATCTTCGAACTCGCCGACCGGGTCACGGTGCTCAAGGACGGCGCGAGGGTCACCACCGCCCCGACGGCCGAGCTGACCACGACCGCCCTGGTCCGGCTGATGGTCGGCCGGGACCTGGCGGACTACTTCTCCCCGCGCGCCTCCCGCCCGCCCGGCGACGTGCTGCTGTCCGTCCGGGGCGGCGGCAACGACCGGCTCGACGGCATCGACCTGGAGCTGCGGGCCGGCGAGATCGTGGGCCTGGCCGGGTTGCAGGGCTCCGGCCGCACCGAGCTGGTCAAGGCGCTGTTCGGCGCGGAACCGTTCACCCGGGGCGAGATGACCCCGCGGCGTCCCCGGTCCGTCCGCGAGGGCATCGCCGCCGGCTTCGGCCTGGTGACGGAGGACCGCAAGTCCGAGGGGCTGGTGCTGCACCAGTCGGTCCGCGACAACGCCCTGCTGGTCGCCCGCACCCGGCGGGGCCGGCCGAAGGGCGCGGTCCTGGAACTGCTGGAACGGGTCCGGCTCACCCCGCCGCGCCCCCAGCAGGAGGTGCGCTACCTGTCCGGCGGCAACCAGCAGAAGGTCGTCCTGGCCAAGTGGCTGACGATCGCCCCGAAGGTGCTGCTGTTCGACGAGCCGACCCGCGGCGTCGACGTCGGCGCGAAGGCGGCGATCCACGAACTCGTGCGCGAACTCGCCGAGGAGGGCCTGGCCGTCCTGATGATCTCGTCCGAGCTACCCGAACTCATCGGCATGAGCGACCGCGTCCTCGTCCTGCGGGACGGCCGGATCGCCGGTCACCTGCCCGCGGACTCCTCGGAGGAAGCTGTGATGCACCTGGCGGCGGGATCATGACCCCGGACACGCGGGCCCCGGCCCCGAGGCTGAGAGCCCTGGCCCCGACGCGGCTCGGCCGCCTGGGAGGCGCGGACAACCCGGCCCGCCCGGTCTTCCTGGCCCTGGGCGTCCTGGCGGTGCTCGGCTGGCTGGTCGTCGCGGTCGACGGCGGGCAGTTCCTCAGCCAGGAGAACATCGTCGGCATCCAGCAGCGCTCCGCCGCGCTCGGCATCGTCGCCATCGGACAGACCCTGGCGATCCTGGCCGGTTCGCTGGACCTGTCGGTCGCCGTGGTGATCAGCCTGTCGTCCCTGGTGGCGGCGGAGACCATGGCCGACTACGGTGTGCTGCCGGCCATCGGCGCGGTGCTCGCGGTCAGCGCCCTGACCGGGCTGCTCAACGGGCTGGTCATCACCCGGCTCAAGGTGCACGCGTTCATCGCCACCCTCGGCGTCACCCTGATCATCAAGGGGGTGCTGGACCACCGGTACGACGGGCCGGCGGGCAGTGTGCCGGCCTCGTTCCAGAAGCTGGGCTACGACCGGATCGGGCCGGTACCCGTCTCGGCGTTGCTCTGGGCCGCGATCGCGGTGGCGGCCTGGTTCCTGCTGCGCCGCACCACCCTCGGCTACCGGATCTACGCCGTCGGCGGTGACCCCGAGGTCGCCCGGCTGTCGGGGGTGCGCACCGACCGGGTCCTCGTCGTCACGCACGTGCTCTGCTCGCTGTGCGCCGGGATCGCCGGCCTGCTGCTGGCCGCCCGGCTCGGCGCGGGCGCCCCGACGGTCGGCACGGACGGCGGCTACGACCTGGAGTCCATCGCCGCGGTCGTGCTCGGCGGGACCGCCCTGGCCGGCGGGCGCGGCGGGGTCGCGGGCACCGTCGGGGGCGTCCTGGTGCTGGCCGTCCTCGACAGCGTCTTCAACCAGCTCGAAGTGAACTCCTTCGCCAAGGACGTGGTGCGCGGCGTCGTCATCGTGGCCGCCCTGGCGATCTACGCCCGTCGGAGGCGGTCGGCATGAGACGCACCCTGCCCATCTTCTGCGTGCTGGCCGTCCTGCTCGTGGCCATCGGGGTCGCCAACCCGCACTTCCTGGAGCCGGCCGGCTTCCTGTCGTTCGTCAAACGGGCCGCCCCGCTGGCGATCCTCGCGGCCGGGCAGTACTTCGTCATCGTGTCCGGCGAGTTCGACCTGTCGGTGGGCTCGCTGGTCACCGCCGAGGTCGTGATCGCCGCCCGGCTGATCGACGGGGAGCCCGCCGCGACCTGGCCGGTGCTCGCGCTGCTGCTGGTGGCCGGCGCGCTGGTCGGCCTGGTCAACGGGCTGGTCACGACCCTGCTGCGGGTGCCGTCGTTCATCGCCACCCTCGGCATGATGCTGATCCTGTCCGGCGCGGTGTTCCTGTGGACGGGCGGTGCCCCGCGCGGGGCGCTGACCGAGCAGTTCCGCGCGTTCGGCCGGGCGGGCCTCGGGGCCGTGCCGTGGTCGGCGCTCATCCTGGCCGCCGTCACGGTCGCGGTCGTGCTGCTGATGCGCGCCGACTTCGGCCGGACGCTCGTCGCCACCGGGGACAACCAGAAAGCGTCGGACCTCTCGGGGGTACGGACCCACCGGGCCAAGACCGTCGCCTTCGTCCTGTCCGGGCTCTCGGCGGCCGTGTGCGCGATCCTGCTCGGCGGCTACGCGGGCGTGTCCGCCCAGGTCGGCCAGGGGCTGGAGTTCCAGGCCATCACCGCCGTGGTCCTCGGTGGCGTCGTGCTCGGCGGCGGCCGCGGTTCGGTCGTGGCCGCGATCGCCGGGGCCTTCACCCTGGAGGCCCTGTTCACCCTTCTCAACCTGTACGGCGTCTCCGGCGCGCTGGAGGTCACCGTGCAGGGCGTCATCCTCGTCGCCGCGGTCGCCCTGGGAGCAGTGCGGCTCCCACGGTGGACCGCCCTACCCCGCCGCCCCCTGAAAGGACAGTCATAGCCATGCCCCTCTCCCCGAGACAGGTACTCACCGCGGTGGCGCTGACCACGCTGCTGGCTCTTTCCGCCTGCTCCACCGACACACCCTCCGCGTCGCCCACCACCAAGGGGAACACGGGGGAGCAGTCCAAGTTCTTCGTCCAGGCCGACTACGACGCCCAGCTCGCGATGCGCGGCCAGGCGGCGACCGGCCCGGCCGACAAGCCGTGGGAGCAGAGCATCGCCCCGCAGTTCGTCGACACGGCCAAGTACAAGAAGGCCGGCCCCTACCACCTGTGCTTCTCCAACGCGGCGGTCAACAACCCGTGGCGGCAGGTCGGCTGGAAGACCATGCAGGCCGAGGTCGCCCTGCACCCGGAGATCAGGGACTTCACGGTCCTGGACGCCGAGGGCAAGGACGACAAGCAGATCTCCGACATCAGCGAGCTCACGGCCAAGGGCTGCGACGCGCTGATCGTGTCGCCGAACACGACCGCGACACTGACGCCGGCGGTGGCGGGCGCGTGCCCGAAGGTACCCGTCATCGTCTTCGACCGTGGGGTGCAGACGGACTGCCCGGTGACCTTCATCAAACCCATCGGCGGGTACGCGTTCGGCGCGGACGCGGCCGAGTTCCTGATCGAGAAGGTCAAGCCCGGCGGGAAGATCCTCGCGCTGCGCATCCTGCCCGGCGTGGACGTGCTGGAGACCCGCTGGTCGGCGGCGAAGGTGGCCTTCGACAAGAGCAAGCTGAACGTCGTCGGCGTCGAGTTCACCGACGGCGACGCGGCCAAGACCAAGAGCATCGTCAGCGACTACATCCAGCGGCACGGCAAGCTCGACGGCATCTGGATGGACGCCGGCGCCACCTCGGTCGCCGCGATCGAGGCGTTCGAGGACGCGGGCCTGCCCGTGCCGCCCATCAACGGCGAGGACCAGCAGGACTTCCTCCAGAAGTGGAGCGACAAGAAGCTCACCGCGGTCGCCCCGACCTACCCGACCTACCAGTGGCGGACCCCGGTCCTCGCCGCCCTGCGGATCCTCAACGGCGAGCAGGTGCCGAAGGTCTGGAACCTGCCCCAGCCGAAGATCACCGAGGCGAATCTCGGCACGTACCGCAAGCCCGGCATGCCGCCGCTGCACTACGCGCTGTGCGGCTGCGAGGCCATGCCCGGCTTCCCGCAGAAGTGGGGAGGCAAGTAGACATGTACCCGCTCGGAGTCAACACCTGGGTGTGGACGTCCCCGCTGACGGACGCGGACCTGGCGGTGCTGGCCCCGCGGATCGCCCACTGGGGGTTCGACGTGATCGAACTCCCGGTGGAGCGGCCCGGCGACTGGGACCCCGACAGCGCCGCCGAGCTGCTGGCGTCCCTGGGCCTGGCCGCCTCGGTCGTGCTGGTCATGCCGCCCGGCCGCGAACTGGTGGCCGCCGACTCCGTCACCGAGACCCAGGACTACCTGCGGCACTGCGTGGACGTGGCCGTGACCCTCGGCGCGCCGGCGGTCAGCGGTCCGGCGTACGCGTCCGTCGGCCGGACCTGGCGGATGGACTCCGACGAGCGCAAGGCCGTGTACGCGGAGCTCAAGGAGAACCTGGAGCCGGTCGTCGACTACGCGGCCGACCGCGGCGTACGGATCGGCGTCGAACCGCTCAACCGGTACGAGACCAGCGTGCTCAACACCGTCGAGCAGGCCCTCGACGCGCTCCCCGAGAACTGCGGCCTGGCCCTGGACACCTACCACCTCAACATCGAGGAGAAGAAGCCCTCCGACGCCGTCCGGCTGGCCGGCTCCCGGATCGCGCACCTCCAGGTGTGCGGCACCGACCGGGGCACGCCGGGCGACGACCACTTCGACTGGCCCGACTTCGCCGCCGCCGTCGGGGAGACGGGCTACGCCGGCCCGCTCGTCATCGAGTCCTTCACCGCCGGCAACGCGACCATCGCGACCGCCGCCTCCATCTGGCGACCGCTCGCCCCCAGCCAGGACGCCCTGGCCACCGACGGGCTCGCCTTTCTCCGCACCCTCACCCGTTAGCGACGGCACCTCCCCCCTCAGGAGCTTCCCCATGCGAACATCCAGAACGGTCCGCGCCCTGGCGGTCCTCACCACGACGTGTCTGGCTCTGCTGCTCACCCAGGTGCTGCCCGTCCAGGCGGCGGCCCCGGCCTTCAAGGCGCTGCTGTTCACCAAGACGGCGGCCGGCGCCTACCGGCACGACTCCATCCCCGCCGGCATCACGATGCTCCAGCAGCAGGCGACCGCGAACAACTTCCAGCTGGACCTGTCCGAGGACTCGGCGGTCTTCACCTCGGCGACCCTGAACACCTACGACGTCGTCATCATGTTCCAGAACTCGGGCATGGTCTGGGACACCGACGCCCAACGGCAGGGCATCCAGGCGTACGCGGCCAGCGGCAAGGGCATCGTCGCGATCCACAACACCACCGACATGAACATCGACGCCGCGTTCCCCTGGTGGGACCAGCTCGTGATGGGCGGCGCGCACATGACCGCGCACTCGGCCATCCTGCAGGGCACGGCCAAGGTCGCCGACAAGGTGCACCCGTCCACGCAGGGGCTGCCGGACCGGTGGGTGCGGAGCGAGGAGTGGTACAACTTCGACAAGGACCAGCGCGGGGACGTGCACGTGCTGGTGACCGCCGACGAGACCACGTACAACCCCGGGCCGTCGAAGATGGGCCACGACCACCCGATCTCGTGGTGCCGGGAGGGCCAGCCCGCGAAGGTGTGGGCCACGGCGATGGGTCACAACGCGTCCTCGTACTCCGAACCGCTGTTCCAGCAGCACGTCCTCGGCGGCGTGAAGTGGGCGGCGGGCGCGGCCCCGGGCAGCTGCGGCGGCACGGTCGCCAACCGCTACCAGAAGGTCACCCTCGACGGCGCCCCCGACGAGCCGATGGCCCTGGACGTGGCCGCCGACGGCCGGGTGTTCTACGTCGAACGCTCCGGCGCGGTCAAGGCGATCGCCACCAACGGCGCGGTGTCCACGCTGGCCACGCTCAACGCCTACACCGGCGGTGAGGACGGCGTCGTCGGCGTGGCGCTCGACCCGAACTTCACCACCAACAACCGGATGTACGTGTACTGGTCGCCCGCGACGGCCGCGAACAAGAACCGGGTCTCCCGCTTCACGCTCACCGGCGCGACCCTGGACCTGGCCAGCGAGAAGGTCGTCCTGGAGGTTCCGGCGGGGCGGGCGCCCGGGGACCCGGAGCCCGGCCACACCGGCGGGAACATGGAGTTCGGGCCGGGCGGCAACCTGTACATCGGGGTCGGCGACGACGTCATCCCGGGCGCGTCCAACGGGTATACCCCGATCGACGAGCGGCCCGGGCGCGAGGACTACGACGCGCAGGGCACCGCCGCCAACACCAACGACCTGCGCGGCAAGATCCTGCGGATCCACCCGGAGGACAACGGCACCTACACGATCCCGGCCGGGAACATGTTCGCGCCCGGGACGGCGAAGACCCGGCCCGAGATCTACGTGATGGGCTTCCGCAACCCGTTCCGGTTCGGCGTCGACCCGGTGACCGGCTGGATCTCGGCCGCCGACTACGGGCCCGACGCGGGCGCCGCCGACCCCAACCGGGGTCCCGAGGGCACCGTCGAGTGGAACCTGATCAAGTCGACGGGCAACTACGGCTGGCCGTACTGCGTCGGCAACAACACCCCGTTCAACGACTACGACTTCGCCACCGGCCAGTCCGGGGCCAAGTTCGACTGCGCGGCCCCCGTCAACACCTCGCCGAACAACACCGGGCTGACGAACCTGCCCGCCGTCAAACCCGCCACCGTCTGGTACGACTACCACGCCGGCTCGCCGTTCCCCGAGATGGGCACGAGCGGCGGCGCGGGCCCGATGGCCGGCCCGATCTACCGGTACGACCCGGCCAGCACGTCCGAGCGCAAGTTCCCGCAGTACTTCGACAAGACCCCGTTCTTCTTCGAGTGGAGCCGCAACTACATCCGCGAGATGCGGCTCGACGGCAACGGCGACCTGCTGAAGATCAACAACTTCGCCGCGCAGCTGGGCATGCACGCGCCGATCGACATGGACTTCGGCCCCGACGGCGCGATGTACCTGCTCGAATGGGGCAACGGCTACGGCCACGAGAACCTCGACGACGGCGTCTACCGGATCGACTACGTCGCGGGCAACCGCGCGCCGCTCGCCAAGGCCAAGGCCACCCCCGACAGCGGGCCGTCCCCGCTGACCGTCGCGTTCTCCTCGGCCGGCTCGTCCGACCCGGACGGCGACGCCCTCACCTACGCGTGGGACTTCGACGGCAACGGCAGCACCGACTCCACCGCCGCCAACCCGTCCTACACGTACCCGACGAAAGCCACCTACAACGCGCGCCTGACCGTGCGGGACCCCGGCGGCAAGACCGGCACGGTCACCGTCCCGGTCTACGTCGGCAACACCCGCCCGAAGCTGGTCTTCGCGGCCCCGGCCAACGGCGGCTTCCTGACCAAGGGCGACTCGATCCCGTACCAGCTGACCGTCACCGACACCGAGGACGGCACGGTCGACTGCTCCCGGGTCAAGGTGATCAGCTCCATCGGCCACGACTCCCACAGCCACGACGAGAGCACCACCTACGGCTGCTCGGGCACCATCCCGACCGGGGACGACGGGCACGAGGCCACCGCGAACATCTTCCGGGTACTGACGGCCAGCTACGTCGACAACCAGGGGCTGGAGGGCACCCAGGAGAACGTGCTGCAGCCCCGGAGCAAGCAGGCCGAGTACTTCACCAGCTCGTCCGGCATCCGCGTCGTCAGCCAGGCGGGCGCCGAGAACGGCCGGCGGATCGGCGACATCGACAACAACGACTGGATCGCCTTCGACCCGGTCAGCATGAGGAACATGACCTCGGTGTCGTTCCGGGTCTCCTCGCCGGCGAACAGCGGAGGCTCGATCGAACTGCGCGCCGGCTCGCCGACCGGCACCCTGATCGCGTCCCAGCAGATCCCGGGCACCGGAGGGTGGGACACCTACGTGACCCTGCCCCCCGTCCCCGTCACCGACCCCGGAGGCTCCTACACCCTCTACGCCGTGTTCAAGTCCCCGATCGTCGGCCCGTTCGACCTCGACGCGATCACCTTCACGGGTACCGGCGTCGGCGTCCCCGGCACCGGCGGCGGTGGCCCGCAGACCGGACGCGCCTACACGCTGGCCGCCGCGCACAGCAACAAGCTCGTCGACGTGCGGGGCGTGTCCACCGCCAACGACGCGGCCGTCATCCAGTGGCCGGCCACCGGCGGCACCAACCAGCAGTGGCGGGCGACCGACGCCGGCAACGGCACGTTCACGCTGACCGCCGTGCACAGCGGCAAGTGCATGGACGTCGCCGGCGCCTCCCAGGCGGAGGCCGCGCTCGTCCTGCAGTGGACGTGCCACACCGGCGCCAACCAGAAGTGGCGGTTCGAGCCGGCCGGGACGGGCGTCTTCCGGATCGTGTCCGTGCACAGCGGCAGGTGTCTGACCGTGCCCGGGGCGGTGCAGACCGATGACACCCAGCTCCAGCAGGTGACCTGCGGGACGGGTACCCATCAGCAGTGGAGGCTCACCCAGGTCGGCTGACGCCGGTCCGGCCGGGCGTCCGAACCACTCGGGCGCCCGGCCTTCGCCGACCCGGGCGGGACGCGCGGACGCACCACTGTCGTACCCCCCCGCCCGGGTCGCTTCCGTGCTCTTCGGGGTGGGCGGTGTGACCGGTTCCGGGCGGCGGGTCCACTTTGACAGCTCGACGCCTGATTGCGCTTGCCAACCGCTTGCCGTGCAGGTCAGAGGGGGTGGTCAGGGGCCGGTGGCTCCGCTAACTTACAGGCACGTCGTGATCGGAACCGGCACCGACGGGTCATGCGGCAAGTGCCACGGGGGCAGCGTGACCTGGTCGGAGCCGGCTGCTGTCCGCTCCCGCTGTGCTCGGCCCGCCCCTGTGCCATCCCCTTGCACAAGGAGCACGAGTTGCAGCCCTCATCCCCTCGGGCGTCGATCGTCCGGTTAGCGCTGGCCGCGCTACTGGTGTCCACACTGCCCGTCCTGGGCGCCGCCCCCGCCGGCGCCGCCCCGTCCGCCCCCTCGGTGCCGCCCACCGAACTGGCGGACCCGTCGGCCGCGTCCACGGCCGCCCGCAGGTTCCAGACCCGGGTCGGGGTCGCCGACGAGCGCACCGCGACCACGGAGGTCTTCGCCAACCCCGACGGCACGTTCACGGCGGACATCGCCAGCCAGCCCGTCCGGGTCCGGCGGAACGGCGGCTGGGTACCGGCCGACCCGACCCTGGTCCGTGTCGCCGACGGCTCGGTGACCACGAAGGCCTCGGCGGCCGCGCTGCGGCTCTCCGGCGGCGGCACCGGCCCGCTGGTCGTCCTCGAACGCGACGGCAGGGAACTGGCGCTGACCTGGCCGGGCACCCTGCCGGCCCCGACGCTCGAGGGCAAG
Source organism: Longispora urticae (assembly GCF_053902585.1). NCBI lineage: Bacteria > Bacillati > Actinomycetota > Actinomycetes > Micromonosporales > Micromonosporaceae > Longispora > Longispora urticae. Next base: position 133,036 of record NZ_JAQZSH010000012.1, on the reverse strand, counting down.
ACCGCGACCTATGCAGAGGTGCTGCCGGGCGTGGACCTCAAGGTCCGGGCCGAGGTCGAGGGCTTCTCCGAGGTCCTGGTGGTCAAGAACCGCGAGGCGGCGCGGAACCCGGCCCTGCGCACGATCCGCTTCGGCACCCGGACCAGCGGTCTGCGCCTGGAGCTCGGCGAGGCCGGCTCGCTGCGCGCCGTCGACGACCGGGGCGCCGGGGTGTTCGCGGCCTCGGCCCCGATCATGTGGGACTCGCCCGCCCCGCCGCTCCGGGAGCACGGCCGGGGCCAGCAGGCCGCGACCGCGGAGCCCGGCGGCGGCGAGAAGGAGAGCCGGCACGCGACCATGCCGATGGAGCTCGGCGCCGACTCGCTGACCCTGGTCCCTGACCAGGCGCTGCTGTCCGGCCCCGACACCGTCTACCCGGTCCTCATCGACCCGACGGTCGGCGCGGCCGGCGCGGGCTGGTGCCTGCTGGGCGGGTACAACGCCAGCTGGCAGGACACGGAGTACTGGGGCGGTGACGGCGACAACCTGGCGAAGGTCGGCTACGCCACCGGTTCCTACCCCGCGAAGTACCGCTCGGTGTTCCAGTACGACCTGTCCGGCTACGGCGGCTGGAAGATGATCAAGAACGCGAAGTTCGCGGTCAACTCCGTGGACTACGTCTGGAACAACCCGACCGCCGTGACCCTGCACAAGACGGGCACGATCAACGGCGCCACCAACTGGAACAATCACGCGGGCTCCTGGTCCGGCAGCCTCGGCCAGCGCGACGCGCGGACCGGCCAGGGACTGGAGTGGTCGGTCGACCAGCAGGCCAAGGACGCCTCCCTCGGCTACCTCGCGCTGGGCATGCGCACGGCCACCGAGTGGACCGCCGGCAACTGGCTCCGGTTCAACCCGGCCAACGCCTACCTGAGCGTCACGTACAACACCAGGCCCGGCGTGCCGCACACCCCGCGCACCGAGGGCAAGGACTGCGCCACCCCCGCGTTCGTGGGCACCCGCACGCCGAAGCTGACCGCCATCGCGTCGGACGGCGACCCGGGCGCCAGCGTCCGGCTGGACTTCGAGTGGTGGCAGGGCGGTGCCAAGGTCGGCGGGGCGAGCGCCCACAACCTGGCCGACGGCTGGACCGGGACCGTCACCACCGGACAGCTGACCGAGGGCGGCACCTACACCTGGCGGGTCGGAGCCAACGACGCCCAGGACGACAGCGGCTGGTCGGGCTGGTGCACGTTCACCGTCGACACGGTCCGGCCGGGACTGCCGACGATCGCGTCCGACGGCGTCTTCCTGGAGAACCACGACCTGAGCACCGGCGGCGTGGGCCAGACCGGGAAGTTCACCCTCAACGACGCGGGGGCCACCGACGTCGTCGGCTTCCAGTGGGGCTGGGGGAGTCCGGTCACATTCGTGCCCGCCGCCAACCACAAGGCCGAGCTCAACCTGACCCCGATGGCCCCGAACATGCAGACGCTGGCGGTCCGCAGCGTTGACGCGGCGGGCAACCTGAGCGACATCAGGAAGTTCGAGTTCGACGTGCTGCCCGGGGCTCTGGAGGTCGGCAACTGGCCGCTCGCCGAGGGCTCCGGAAGCGTCGGCGCCGACACCGTGCCGAACAATCCGCACCACCTGGCGCTGTCCGGCAGCACCACCTGGGCCCCGGCCCTCGGCCCGGACAGCCGCTCGGTGGGCGGCCCCGCGGCCCTCCGCTTCAACGGGTCCACCCTCGGCACGGCGAAGACCGGCACGACCGTCGTCGACACCTCGCAGAGCTTCAGTGTCTCCGTCTGGGCCCGGCCGACCGTGCTCACCAGTTCCGATTCCGTGCCGCGTACGGTGCTCAGCACCGACTCGGCGAGCTCCAACTACTTCGCGATCTCCACGAGCGCCGACGGCAAGTGGCGGGTGTGGACCCGATCGGACGAGTCCTCGGCCGGGAACGCGGAGGTCCGGGGCGGCGCCGCACTCGTCGGGGTGTGGTCGCACGTGGCGGCGAGCTACGACGCCGCGACCAAGGCGCTGACCCTGCACGTGAACGGCGAGCAGGTGGGGACGGTCACCCTCCCCGCCGCGCTGAACAAGGCGACCGGGCCGCTCGCCCTGGGCCGATACCAGTTCATGGGGAACTACAGCGGCTTCTTCGCGGGGGACATCGCGGAGGTGCGCGCCTGGCAGCGGCAGCTCGCGCCCGACGAGATCGACTACATGGCACGCAACGCCGAGAGCCAGGGCCAGTGGTCGCTGGGCACGAACACCGAGGACCTCTCGGGCAAGAGCCGCCACCTGACCACCGCGCCCGGCGCGAGCCTGGTCGACGACGCGCTGGTCCTCAACGGGGCCGGCGGCCACGCGAAGACCACCGGGCCGGCCCTGCGGACCGACCAGTCCTACTCGGTCGCGGCCTGGGTCAAGCTGGACCGCAAGGACCCCAACGACCTGACCGCGGTCTCCCAGTTCGGCAACCGGGCGAGCGCGTTCTGGCTCCAGTACCGGGCCGGGGTGGACCGCTGGGCGATCGGGGCGGCCGTCAACGACGCGGACAACACGGCGGTGACCTACGCGCTGTCGGACCAGTCGCCGCGGCTGAGGACCTGGACGCACCTGGTGGGCCAGTACGACGCGGGTGACCGCAAGCTCCGGCTGTACGTGGACGGTGTGCTCCAGGCCCAGGTGACCGACTTCACCGCGACCTGGAACGCCACGAACCCGCTGTACGTGGGGCGGGGCCAGTACAACGCGGCGAACCCGGGCTACTTCCCCGGCGCGGTCGACGAGGTGTGGGTGTTCGCCGGGGTGCTCCCGACGATCGCCGACGGGGCGGTCAGTATCCAGTCGCTGTCCAGCGAGGCCCGGACGAAGACCTCGCGCCAGGCGAGCGTCGGCGAGCGGGCGGACGTCCTCGCGTACCACGAGAGGGCGGGCGCCTCGGCCGTTGTCCGGATGGCGCGCACGTCGAACACGCAGCACGGCGCCCCCGTCGAGCTGTGGACGTCGACCTACGTGGCCGCGACGACCCGCGCCGCCTCCGGTGATTTCAACGGCGACGGACACCGCGACGTCGCCCTGCTCCGGGAGACCGGCGGGAACCTGAAGGCGACGGTGCTCACCGGCCAGCCGGACGGCAGCGTCGTGCAGGGCGCGGAGGGCGCGGCGCTGATCGGCCTGGCCGCGATGGACCACGCGCAGTTGTTCGCCGGGGACGCCAACGCCGACGGCAGGGACGACCTCTACGTCGTGTACCGGGGCGACGACCTGTCCTTCCGGATCTGGACGGCGCTGGCCCAGCCCGACGGGGTCAGCTTCGCGGTCGCCGCCGCGTGGCACACCCAGCCGCCGAACTCGTTCAACATGGCCTTCTCCAAGTGGGTGTCCGGCGACTTCAACGGCGACGGCGCGGCGGACCTGGCCACGTTCTACGACTACGGCAACGGGCTCACCCGGATGTTCGTGTACCGGTCCACCGGCATCGGCCTGATCCAGGAGGTCTGGTGGGTCTCCAACACGGGCACCTGGGACTCGGCCCGCGCGCAGTACACCGTCGGTGACCTCAACGGCGACGGGATCGACGACGTGGCCGCGATGTACGACTATCCGGGCCTGACGACGGGGTTCTACGCCTTCCTCGGCAACGGCGCCAACGGCCTGTCGAGCCTGTCCCGATGGTTCATGAGTCCCGCCGGCACCTTCGACGCCACCAAGGTGAAGCTGGTCACCGGGGACTACAACCTGGACGGTCGGGCGGACCTGACGCCGATGTACAACTTCGGTGCCTACGCCTGCCTGATGGGCATCGACTCGACAGGCGACGCGTTCACGCCGACCTGGCACAACCGACGCGAACTCGATCCCAGCTACGCCTGGACCAAGCTCACCCTGCTCTGACCCCCTCGGGCGGGGTGCCCCACGGCGCCCCGCCCTCCCACCCCCCTGGAGGTTCTGTGCGAAGTAGAACGCTGTCCAGATCCGGCCCGCTGATCGTGGCCGGCCTGACCGGGGCGCTGCTGGCGTCCCTGGCGGGCGCCGCCCCGGCGCTCGCCGCCCCCCTCGTCCACCTCAAGCCGCAGCAGGAACGGGTGGTGCCCGGCAGGGCCGTGCCACCGGTCAAGGCGAAGCCCGACCCGATGGGGGAGGCCGCCGAGCGGGAGCGGCGCCGCCTCGCCCACCCGGCGGTCGCGGTACCCGGCAAGGGCAAGGCCACCGTCGACCTCTCCGACGCGGTCCGGCAGGGCGCGGGCGCGGCGATGGCCGCACCGGTGCCGGTCCGGGCCCAGGGCCTGCCGGTCACCGTCGAACCGCTGGTCGGCCGGACGGCGCTGCGCGCGCCCGAGGGCAAGGTCACGGTGGAGCTCGTCGACGGGAAGAACCGGCGCCCCGGTGAGCTGCTGCTGAAGGTGACCGGCCAGTCCAGCGCGGCCCGGGTCGGGATCGACTACTCGGCCTTCCGGGACCTCTACGGCGGCGACTGGTCGAGCCGGCTGACCCTGAAGGAGGTCCCCGACTGCGCGCTGTCCACCCCGGACAACGCCGAGTGCGGGGGCACGCCGCTGCCGTCGGCGAACAACGGGTCCAAGGTCACCACGGACCTCGCCGCCACGTCCGCGCCCCGACTGCTCTCGCTCACCGCGGGCGCGTCGGGCGGGGCGGGCAGCTACGCGGCGAGCAAGCTGTCGCCGTCGGCGACCTGGAACGCCGGGGGCTCCTCGGGCGACTTCACCTGGTCGTACGCGATGCGCACCCCGCCGACGGGTGCCGGACCGCAGCCGTCGGTGAGCCTCGGCTACTCGGCACAGGCCGTGGACGGCAAGAACGCCGCCACCAACAACCAGCCCTCCTGGGTGGGGGCCGGGTTCGACTACGCGCCGGGCTCGATCGAGCGCCGGTACAAGGGCTGCGCGGACGACATGGACCCCAAGGGGAGCCTGCCCGCCGCGAACCAGACGAAGACCGGCGACCTGTGCTGGGCGACCGACAACGCCGTCATGTCGCTGGGCGGTCGTGCCGGCGAGCTGATCTACGACGCGCAGACCGGCTGGCACATGAAGTCCGACGACGGCACGAAGGTCGAGCGGGTCACGGGCGAGGCCAACAACAACGGCGACAACGACACCGAGTACTGGAAGGCCACCACGACCGACGGCACCCAGTACTTCTTCGGCCGCAACCGGCTGCCCGGCTGGACCTCCGACAAGAACGACACGAACTCCACGTGGACCGTCCCGGTCTACGGCAACCACTCCGACGAGCCCTGCCACACCGGCGCGGGCTGGTGCCAGCAGGCGTGGAAGTGGAACCTCGACCACGTCGTCGACATCTACGGCAACACCATGACCTACTGGTACGAGAAGGAGACCAACTACTACGCCCGCAACATGACGGCCACCGCCGCCACCCAGTACGTCCGGGGCGGCTCCCTGCGCCGGATCGACTACGGCACCCGGCTCGGCGGCGAGTACGGCACCGCCGCGGCGCAGGTGCACTTCGACATCGCCGACCGGTGCGACACGAACTGCGGCGACAACGCCAGCTGGGTCGACACCCCGAAGGACCAGCACTGCGCGGGTACGAACTGCGCCGGCCGGTACAGCCCGACGTTCTGGACCACCCAGCGGCTGGCCAAGGTCCGCACCCAGTACTGGACGGGCACCGCCTACCAGAAGGTCGACTCGTGGACGCTGCGGCACACCTACCCGGATCCCGACGCGGACCCGAAGATGACCGGCGCGCTCTGGCTCTCCGGGATCACCCACACCGGTGAGGTCGGCACGGCGAAGGACCTGCCGGAGGTCGTCCTCACCGGCCAGGCCCTCGACAACCGGGTCGACCGGGGCGACGACGACCGGCTGCCGCCGATCAAGTGGTACCGGATGTACAAGATCAAGTCTGAGAGCGGCGCGGAGACCGTCGTCTGGTTCAAGCCCGAGGACTGCACGCTCGGCAGCCGGATGCCCGGCGCGCCGGAGACGAACAACCTGCGCTGCTACCCGGTGAAGTGGCGGCCCCAGGGCCACACCGACGACATCACCGACTACTTCCACAAGTACGTCGTCGACCGGGTGACCACCGACGACACCACCGCGGCCGGCGGTCAGCTGACCACCGAGTACGAGTACGTCGGCGCCCCGGCGTGGCACTACACCGACGACGACGGCCTGATCGACCCGGACAAGAAGACCTGGTCCCAGTGGCGCGGCTACGGCGAGGTCAAGACCCGGGCCGGCACCGGCGCCGAGCAGACCCTGTCCGGTTCCCGGTACTTCCGGGGCATGCACGGCGACAAGCTGCCGTCGGGTACCCGCAACGTGCAGGTCGACGGCATCGACGACGAGGCGCCGTACGCCGGCATGGTCCGCGAACAGCTCGCCTACAACACGACCGACGGCTCCGTCGTCACCGCCGTGGTGACCGACCCGTGGAAGTCGGCGCCCACCGCGACCCGGACGCTGAACGGGACCACGGTCACCGCGCAGTTCGTCGGCTCGCAGGGCAGCCACCTGCGCACCGTCCTGGACAACAACCGGGGCTGGCGCAAGGTCGACAGCACCACCTGGCACGACGTCGGCTACGGGCTGGTCAGCAAGACCGAGCAGCAGGCCTCCCAGGTCGACGCGGCCGGCGTGGTCACCGCGACCGGCGCGAAGAACTGCAACACCAACTCCTACGTCGACAACCCGGCGCTCGGGCTGCGCGGCGTGGTGTCCCGGACGGTCGCCCACGCGCTGCCGTGCGGTACCGCGCCGACCGTGGAGGAGGACATCCTCGGCGACACCGAGTTCGGCTACGACGGCCAGGCGCCGGGCAGCGCCCCGACCGTCGGCAACCCGACCCTGATCAAGGGGCTGAAGTCCTGGTCCGGCGGCACCACGAGCCGCGCGACCCTCGCCACCAGCCAGTACGACGAGCGCGGCCGGGTCAAGGAGACGGTCGACGCGCTCGGCGTCCGGACCACGATCGCCTACACCCATGCCGCGAACGGCCCGGTCACGCAGGTCACCCGGACCGACCACGCGGCGAACACCACCACCTCGGAGGAGATCAACCCGGCCTGGGGCGCGACGAAGTCCAGCACCGACGCCAACGGCCGCAAGACCCAGCAGGCGTACGACCAGTTCGGTCAGCTGACCGGGGTCTGGCTGGCGGGCCGCAGCACCGGGTCCACGCCGGACGCCGCCTACGAGTACAAGGTCAACAACGACAAGCCGAGTGTGGTGATCAGCAGGTCGCTCACCCCGAACGGCGGCCAGAACACCACCTACACCCTCTACGACGCGCTGTTCCGCGAACGCCAGACCCAGAAGATCACCACGGGGGGTACCGCGGGCCGCCTGGTCACCGACCAGTACTACGACTCCGTCGGCCGACCGAGCCGCAGCAACGCCGCGTACGTGATGTCGGGGTCGCCCGGCGAGCAGCTCTACGCGGCGTCGGACAACGCGGTACCCAGCCAGCACGTGACCGTCTACGACGGCGCGGGCCGCTCCACTGCCTCGGTCTACAAGGCCCTCGGCCAGACCAAGTGGCAGACCACCACCTACGACGCCGGTGACCGCACCGACGTCACCCCGCCGAACGGCGGCGTCCCCACCTCCTCCCTGACGGACGTGGAGGGCCGGGTCACCGAGCTCCGCTACCTCCGGGCGACGGGCGCGGAGACCCTCAAGTACACCTACCACCGCAGCGGGCAGCTCGCGACGGTCACCGACCCGACCGGCCAGAACAAGTGGCTGTACACCTACGACGCCCGCGGTCGGCTGACCTCCAGCACCGACCCGGACACCGGCACGACCAGCTCCACCTACAACGAGGCCGGGCAGCTGCTCACCCGGAAGGACGCCCTGCAACGGGTGCTGTCCTACGAGTACGACACCCAGGGCCGCCCGACGGTCGTCCGCGACGAGTCCCTGCCCAACCGGCCGATCCGCACCGAGTACGGCTACGACCAGGCGAAGTTCGCCAACGGCAGCATCGTCAAGGGCGCGCGGAGCTCCGCGACCCGCTGGCTCAACGGCAAGGCCTACGTCAAGCAGATCGACACGGTCGACGACGGCTACCGGCCGACGCGCACCAGCGTGGTGATCCCGACCGAGCCGGGCCTGACCGGCACGTACACCACCAAGTTCACCTACAACGCCAACGGCAGCCCCGCCTCCACGGAACTGCCCGGCACCCCCGACATGGCGGGGGAGATCCTCAACCACACCTACGACGTCCACGGCCAGCCCCTCAAGCTGTCATCCAGCCAGAGCGGCTACGTCATGGACACCACCTACACGTCGTTCGGCGAGCAGGCCGTGCGGGTGCAGAAGACCAGTTCGCTGTCGAGCGCCCCCCGGGTGCAGCAGCAGCAGACCTACGAGGAGGGCACCCGCCGGCTGACCGGCACACTCGTGCTCCGCGACGTCGTGGCACGCGAGGTGACCAACCGGCAGTACACCTACGACAACGCAGGCAAGGTGCAGCGCATCGCCGACGTGCCGTCCGGCGGCCAGGCCGACACCCAGTGCTTCCGTTACGACGACCTGCAGCGGCTCACGAAGGCGTGGACCCCGCAAAACGGAGACTGCGCGCCCGACCCGACCCTGGCCGCCCTGGCCACCCACCCGGCGTCGTACTGGCAGAGCTGGGCGTACCTGCCCAACGGCAACCGGCAGAGCCAGATCGACCACAAGACGGCCGCCGGCGTGGCGACCACCACCTACGGCTACCCGGCCGACGGTGCCAGCCAGCCGCACACCCTGCGCACGGCGTCCACCACGGACGACAACGGCACCCGGGTGGCCAACTACGAGTACGACGTCCTCGGCAACACCACCAAGCGCCCCAACACGGGGGCCGACCAGACCCTCGGCTGGGACATCGAGGGCCACGTCAACAAGGTCGACGGCCTGGCCGACAGCTACGTCTACGACGCCGAGGGCGGCCGGCTGATCAAGCACGAGGCCAACGGCGACGCCACGCTGTACCTGGACGGGACCGAACTGCGCTACACCAAGTCGAGCAATTCCGTCAGCACGACCCGGTACTACCAGCACGCGGGCGCCCTCGTCGCCTCCCGGACGAGCGCCGGCCTGACCTGGCTGTTCAGCGACTACCAGGGCACCAGCCAGGTGTCCGTGTCGGCGAACGCCGCCCAGACGGTCACGACCCGCCGACAGACCCCGTACGGCTCGTCCCGCGGCGCCGCCGTCACCTGGGTCAACAAGCGCGGCTTCCTCGGCGGCGACCAGGACGCCGGCGGCCTGACCCACCTCGGGGCCCGGGAGTACGACCCGAACCTGGGCCGGTTCGTCTCCGTGGACCCGGTCTTCGAGGCCACCAACCCGCAACAGATCAACGGGTACGCCTACGGCGACAACTCCCCGATGGTGAAGTCGGACCCCAGCGGACTGCACGCCCAGGCGATCAGTGACAGCTGCGACATGCAGGGCCAGGGGCTCTGCTGGCCCGACGACACCCAGAAGACCTACAAGGAGGAGTTCGAGGAGGGCCAGGCGGCACTCCAGGAAGCCTGCTCGAACACCCCCTACCTGGGCGGATTCTGCGACGCCGCCGAGGGGCTCGAATACCTCGCCAAGGGCGAGTACGGCAAGGCGGCCGAGGCCGCCGCGTGGGCCGCCCTGAGTGGTATTCCGCCGGCCAAGTACGCGTTCAAGGGCTCGAAGCTCGCCCGGTGGATCGTGCGGAAGGTCGACAACGCCCTCCGCAAGATCCCGGACTACGTCGGCAACAAGGCGGCGGAGGACGTCGTCAAGGTCGGCAAGGAGGAGCAGCAGGCCCAGCGGGCGGCGTCGAGGGCCGCTGCCGACGAGCGGAGGGCCGCCGAGGCGGCCGCGGCGCAGAGGAAGGCGCAGGAACCGCCGCCGAAGAAGTCGGACCCCGGCGCGGACAGCTGCCAACACAGCTTCGCCCCGGACACGCTGGTGGTGATGGCCGACGGCTCCACCAAGCGGATCGAGGACGTGGAGATCGGAGAGGAGGTCGTGTCCACGGACCCGGAGACGGGGGAGACGACCACCAAGACGGTGACCGCGTTGCACCGCAACGACGACATCGACCTGACCGACCTCACGGTTGTCGACGCCGACGGAGTGACGTCCACGGTGAAGACGACGCAGCACCATCCGTTCTGGGTGGTGGGTGACGGGAAGTGGGTCGACGCGGGGAGTCTGCGCCCCGGCGACCAGTTGCTCGGCCTGACCGGCGGGACGATGCGGGTCGTCGCGGTGGACAACCGCCTCGGCGCGGCGGTGATGCGCGACCTCACAGTCGCCGACATCCACACGTACTACATCGTGGCAGGTAGCACTCCGGTGCTGGTACACAATTGTGGTACCGGGGTCAGCCTCGATGGTGCGCAGCAGGTGAGTGGGCGCTTTCCGCAGACTGCCGACCCTGGTCAAACACTGTTCCGCCAGCAGCAGGATGGGACTGTTACCGCATATGCGCGGTACGACGCGGAGGGCCAGATAGCTCAGCGCGCTGATCTGGACCCAAACTCCGCCGCGCATGCTGGCATTCCCGCCCCGCATATCCTCGATATGCTCAAGCACACCAATCCAAGGACAGGAGAGGTCTTCCGTAACTGGGCAAAACTGCCGCGACCCCTGCGTCCAGATGAGGAGCTCTGCGGCTGTCGGTAGGAGCGAGGGCCCGGCGTGATCGGAACCTTCGATCGGGTCTGTAACACTCTGATGGCGGTATAGTACGGGTTTATCCTTAGGTGCCTGCCCGTAAAACGGTGGGCACCTAAGGGCCGTTCAGCAGAGCGAAAATTGCCAAACCCTGTTGGGTAGTAGAAGGAGTTTTCGGTGGATATTCCCCAGGAATACCCCAAGATTCAGGCGTGGAAGGAGGAATGGGGAGGTGAAGTTGATTACGTGGACTACATAAAGCAAAATGCCGACCTGGCCATGCTGTCGGCGTTCTCGAGAATTCTCTGGCCTAGATTCTTGGAGGTCGAGGGTTGCGTGTTATGGGACCGCGCGTACGAGGATTCAAATTTCGCCCTTTGGCGTGAAACTCTGGATGGTGACATTCGGAAAATTGAGACGACACTCAACCAACTGCGAGTTTGGCAGCTTGTCGCGTCAGATGACGTGGAAGAGGACTGGCGGGCGCTGGAGTTCATTGCTGCGTGCGTTGCGAAGTCATGGACAGCCGCCTTGGGCGCCCAATTTCCTGGACGGGCATTCGATGTCCGTTTGGTTGAAACGGAGGATGGCCCCGTAGTCACTTTCTCCTCTGGGGTGAAGTAATACGGCTATAGCTGTCCGATCGAGTCCGTTGGCAGCTGGCCCGGAGGTCCGGCATTGTCGCAGCCTGACACCGTGTGGTCGACCGGGCACGTGGGTCGGGTCCTGTGTCCCGGTCCAGATCCGTGATTTCATGAAGGTCCGGCCGCCGGCCACCCGCGCTGGTCCCCGCCGGCAGACGAGACACCCGCCGGACCATCCGCCTCACAACGGGGAGCACCTTCGCATGACCATCAGTAAGCGGGCCCGACAGTTCCAGGATCTCCTCCGGGACCGCGGCCTGGATCTGACAGTCCTCGAACTGCCGGACTCCACCCGCACCGCCGACGACGCCGCCCGCGCCCTGGGCTGCGAGAAGGCCCAGATCGTCAAGTCCCTGGTCTTCCGCACGCCGACCGACGAGCCGGTCATGGTCCTGGCCAGCGGCCCGAACCGCGTCAACGAGCAGGCCATCGCCGCCCTGCTGGACACAGAGATCGGCAAGGCCGACGCGGAGTACGTCAAGCGCGTGACCGGCTACTCGATCGGTGGCGTCCCGCCGCTCGGCCACAAGGAGCCGCTGACGATCCTCGTGGACAAGGATCTGCTGGAGTTCCCGGAGGTGTGGGCCGCGGCCGGTACCCCCAATGCGGTCTTCAGGATTCCCGCCCCGCTCACCGCGATCCTGGCCGAGCACACGGTGGTCTCCGTCCTCTGAGCCGGACGTCCGCCTCGCCACAGGCGGACAGGGGACGCCGGGTCGCCGCCCCCGGCCCACCGCCGCCGCCCAGCCCTCCGCCCGCCGGAGACAGCGACCCGTCACCACTGGAGCCGGCGACCGTCACCGGGACACGGCGACAAGTCACCGCCCGCGCCGCCCACCCTTCACCGCCGCACCCGACGCCGGGGAATCCCGAACGCCACCACCACCCCGACCACGAACACCAGCCCCGTGACCAGCCCCGCTGCGAGCACCACGAACCGACCCCGCACCGGGAACGGCTCCGGCGGCACCGAAGGCCCCCCGAACCGCCCCGCCTCGACCAGGTCGAGCGGCACATCGATGGCCTTCACTCCCGACGGTGGATCGAGGAGCGTCTCGGCCCCGCCGCCCGACAGGGCCACCAGCCGCGCGTGCCCGGCCGTGTAGTAGTCGGAGTCGGGCGGACTGTCGGGATACGTCGCCACGTCCTCCCCGGCCCGCAGCACGACGGCCACCAGGTCGGCCCCGTGCCGCCACCCCAGGCCGCGCACCGCCACCCCGGTGACCGCGGGCAGCGAAGGCCCGACGGTGTCCGCACCGGTCGCGCCGTCCAGGTACCCGAACGTCCACCGGCGCGCCCCGAGCTCGGCGGCCCCGCACGGCAGCAGGCACCCGTCCAGGGTCGCCGTGCCGATCCGGGCCCCGTCCGGGGTGAACGCGCCGAGGCCGACCAGGTGCCGGCGCGCCCCCAGGTCCCTGGTCCACAGCGTGTTCCCGGAGCGGTCCAGCATCCGGAGTTCCGTGCCGACCGTGACGGCGATCCGCTGCGCGTCCGGGGAGAACGCCGCCACCGAGGCGCGCCGCACTCGCGCGAGGTCCGGGTACTCCACCAGGGGGGTCGTCGCCCCCGTCGCCACCTCGAACAGCACCAGGGTCGCCCGCGAGATCCCGTTGCCCTTGGCGTCCAAGTGGTCGGCCATCCGGTGGTGGGCGAGGCCGAGCAGCCAGCGGCCGTCGCGGGACCAGCCGACGGACTCCACGCAGCAGTCCGCGCCGTCGGGACCGGCGAGCCGGCGTACCGTGCCGGTGGCGAGGTCGATGATGTTCAGGCCGGGGTCGTTGTCCAGGTAGCCCTGGGCGACGTACCGGCCGTCGGGGGACACCTGGGCGCTCTCCCCGGCCGTGGCGGGCGCGCCGTAGAGCAGTGTCCGGTAGGAGCCGTCCCGGCCCACGACCACGAGTTTGCCCTCGTCGTCGATCAGCTTGTCGCCGCTGAGTCCCAGGCTGCCGTCGCCGCTGAACAGCACCGACGCGGGCCCGGCGGGGGCCTGCCGCACGGTCGCCTGCCACATCCAGGGCACAAAGACCTTTCCGGGTACCGCCGCACCCGCGGCCCCCAGCGGCGCCCTCGGTGTCCGCACCCCCCACGGCACGACCGCCGCCGCCACGAGCAGGATCGCGAGGGCCACGGCCACCCGCTGCCGGGTCCGCCGCCGCCGACCCCTCTTCCACAGGTCCCCGGGCAACCGGGCGGGGGGCATCGCGTCGCCGGCGGTGCGCAGCAGCTCCCGCAGTCGGGTACTCATCCGTCGTGCCTCCCGCCGTTGATCGTCCCCACCAGTTCGGCCAGCTCGGGGGCCATGGTCCGCAGCCGGGCCAGCGCGTCGCGGGTGGTGCTCTTCACCGTCGACACCGAGCAGCCCAGCGCCTCGGCGGCGGCCACCTCGGTCAGGTCCTCGAAGTACCGCAGCACCAGGACGGCGCGCTGCCGCCGGGCCAGCCGGCCGAGCGCCGCGCGGACCATCAGGGCCGCCTCGATGTCCGGGGCGGTGTCGGCCAGGGGCCGCTCGGGAGGTTCGGCGCGCAGGTCGACGTCGCGCCACCGGCGGCGCCACAGCGACACGTGCTGGCTGTAGAGCACCCGGCGCACGTACGCGTCGGGTTCGCCGCGCGCGACCAGCCGCTCCCAGTGCCGGGCGACCCGCACCAGCGTGACCTGCACGAGGTCCTCGGCGTGGTGGTGGTCCCCGGTGAGCAGGAACGCCACCCGGGACCAGGCGGCCAGCCGGCCGGACACGTACTCGCTGAACGACTCCTCCGGACTCACACCCACCTCCTGCCTCCCTACACGCCCGGGACCCCGGGCCCGGGTGGGTCAACCTACAACCTTTCCGACGCGGCGCCGACACGAACCGCCCCGCGGGCCAGGTGGGCCTGCGGGGCGGGGTCGCGCGGAGGGGCTGCCTCAGCAGAGGATGAGCAGCGGCGTCACCACGACGCACCGGGCCACGGCGGAGTCGTTGGCCGGATTCGGGTCGGCGGGGCTGCTGAACGCCCGGACCGCCGTCGCGTTCAACGTCAGACCCACGGTCAGCGCCGGGTACGTCACGCTGAACCGCCGATTCGCCGAACCGGACACCGGCAGCGCCCCCAACGGGCAGGACACTGAGCGCCGGCCGGCGTCGAGAGTGCACCCGTCCGGGGAGCTCACCGAGGTGGCCACGGTGGACAGCGTCGTGACCAGCTTGCCCTCGGCCAGTGGCTGCGGTCCGGCGTTGCCGACCGTCGCGGTGTAGTCGATCCGGTTGGTCAGCAGACCCGCGGACGACGCGGTGAGCCGGACACCGACGTCCGCGGCGGCCGCCCGGACCGTGAGCGTGATCGTCGGCGTGAGTAGGAGTTCGTGGCCGGCGGACGTGTAGTACTGCACCGCCGGGGTGAAGGTGAAGGTCGTGCCGAGCGGGGTGCCGGGCGCGACGCGGACCCGGATCGTGGCGGTGCCGCCGCCCCCGACGACCGCGTACATGGCGAACGCGTCGAACGAACAACTGGTGGCGCCCGGGCAGCTCTCCAGCGTCAGGTACGGCGAGAGCTCCGTCGACGCGATCACCGCGTCGGCGGCGTAGGAGACGGGCTGGTCGAACGTGCTCTGGAACGTGAACGACACCACCTCGCCGGGGCCCGGCGTGGTGTTGTCGAGGGTGACGGACGCTTTCGCCACGCCGTCGTCACCGGTGGAGGTGGCCGGTGCCGCGCTCGCGGGCGCGGCGGTGAACACGAGGGCGAGGGCGACCGCGGCGAGGGCGGTCCGGAAGAGTCGGGCCGGGATTGCCGGAGACATCGCGGGGGCTCCTGACGGTGGCGCGGGCTGACACGCTGGCCCGCTGGGCCGGAACGGAACCCATGGAGCGTAGCGGCGGCCACTGCTCCGAACTGGACACTGGCCGATTGGTGACTCGCGGTATGAGCCCGGCTGTGGGGTGGTAGCCGTCCGGTGTCGGAGATGGCCCGAAGGAAGTGATCGACATGACCGCGAGTACCGACTGGGAGTCGGGTACGCGACAACGACGACCGGCCGTCAGGCGCCGGCGGGCTAGCGTTTCCGTATTCCTCGCGGCACACCACCGGGAACCCGGGCCTCCGTGCGCGCACCCGTGCCGTGCGGCGGGCCGGCGACCCTGGGCCCCGCGTCGCTGCGCACAGATCGGTGCTGGCGGCGGTCCGCATGACAGGTACGCGCGTTCGGTAGAGCCAGGGAAGGACGACGGCGAATGTGGAGTGGGATCCTCTCGGGGCTGATTGTCGCCGCAATGCTGGCGGTGGCCTCGCTCGTGTGGCGGCATCGAGGCTTCTGGGGTCTGCTGCGGACGACGATCTGGCCGTTCGGCACGGTTCGGGTGTCCGTGGCGGCGTTGCTGCGGATCAAGACCGACGACTGCTACGTCCTGTTCCACGCACCGTTCCGGCCGCAGACGTACGGGCCGCCCGGCGGAGTGTTCAAGTACAGCTCGCCGGCGCAGTCCGACCTCGATCGGCTCGGTTTCCTCGACCAGCGTGTGGAGGGCCGGCAGGCGGAGATGGCGCACGACCTGCGGGGCTACCTCAAGGCGGGTCGGTCCCTGGGGTTCATGCGGTGGTTCGACTCCGGGAAGGGCCGGGAGACGGCGGCGGAGTGCCTGCGGCGGGAGCTGCGGGAGGAGCTGGCCGAGGTCGGTCACCCCGAACTGGTCCCGCTGGTCGACCGGCTTGAGTTCGACCTGGTGCGGCCTGTTTTCGAGTCGCCGCGACCGGCCAGCGGTGAGCAGTACAAGGTGATGCGGTACTTCGAGGTGCATGAGATCAGGAAGGACAACACCGAGGCCCTCAAAGTGATCGACAGCCTGGTCGAACTCGGTCGTGCGCAGGCCGAGACCCAGGTCATCGCGGTCAGCGCCGCCGACATCCGCAGTGGCCGGCACGGGCACTTCATCGTGTCGCCGCAGACCGCCTTCCTGATCGGAGACAGACGGACCCATGGTGACCAGCCGGCGTTGCGCTGACCGTAGCCCGACGGTGCGGTGAGATGGCGGACTATCTCGACGAGATCCGGGACCGGCTGACCGCGATCGGCGTGGACCTGACCGTCGAGCTCGTCGATCGGGCGGCCGCCCGCCTGGCGCCCGCCTCCTTCGCGGGCCTCTTCGACCGGGACAGCGCTCCCGTGGTGCTGGGCGCGGTGTGGCAGGCGCTGCTCGACCGGGGTCTCAACGAACCGGAGTCCGACCTTGTCACCGTGCTCGCGGTCCATCACGCGGCGACCCGCGCGCCCGGGCTGGCAGCCGCCCACCTGCCCGAGGGACTGAACTGGCGCGGCACCTGGCTCGAGATCAACATCAGGTTGGCCGGGACGTGTTACGACCAGCACCGGCAGCTGCTGGCCTCGGGCGGTACGGACGATCAGGTCCGGGGCTGCCTGGCCGAGTCCTTCGCCGCCTGGGACGTCGTCGAGCCGCAGGCGGGCTGGCTGCGTGGCCGGCGGGCCAGAATCTGGCGCGGCCAGCGGGCGGTCGCGGGACTGGTGCTCGCGCGGAAGAGCGACGAGCCCGATCCACTGCTCCTCCGCGCGGTCGCCGACTTCGCCGTGGCGTTCGAGTTCGGCGACAACTCGAACGAACACTTCTGCTACCGGATCGAAGCGCTGAAGCGCCTCCTGGACCTGGGGCACGACGTGTCGGACGAGGCCGAGCAGGTCGTCGCCGTGGCCCTGGGGCACGGTGCCAAGGGGCGCGAATGGCTCGCGTCCCTCGGGGACCTGCGCACGTCGCAGGGGGTGGCGCTCGGCGCGACGCTGGCCGCCGACGCGGTGAGCGACGGTGAGTCCGAACGAACCCTGGTCGACACCGCGGGCCTGGCGTCGGCCGCTGGTGCCCTGGCCCGCTACACCGAGGCGGTGGGCCTCTACACCGAAGCGCTGCTTTTCCCCGCCGGCGGTGATCTCCCGGACGGTCTGGTCCGGGCGAAGCGCGGTGTCGCCCGGCAACGGATCGCCTGGATCCATCGACTTCTCGGCCAGCCGCAAACGGGGATTCTCGACGAGGCCATAGCCGACCTGCGGTACTGCGGTACGCCGGGGGCGAAGCTGAGAGGTCTGGCTCTGCCTGCGGCGTTGCTCCAGCGGGCCCGGGAGCTGCGCCGCGATCGACAGCTCGACGAGGCCCTGGCACTCGCCACCGAGGGCCATCTCTACTGTCTGGCCGAGCCGGAACAGGTGCCGGAACAGCTGTGCGTGGGCCTCGCGGCGTTGCGTCACGGGCTGGCGTTGGGCGTCATGCTCCTGACCGGGGCGGAGGTGGACGCCGTCGCGCTCCGGGTCCACCTGGACGGCTTGTCGGCGCTACCGCCGGACATTCGCGTGACCCTGTGGCCGATGGTCGGGGCCGCCGTACGACTCGTCTACGCCGGTGATCAGTCCGCTGCCGACCGCGACCGGATCGCGGCCGTCGTGGACCGGCTGCGGTACGCGGTCGACCACGCCCGCGAGGACGCGATCGCCCGCTGGCTGCACGAACGCATCGGCCGGCTGTGCGCGCATCTCGGAAGCGCGATGCTGACGCAGGTACCGGACGACGCGGCCCAGGACCAGGCGGACTCGACCACCACCAGGCACGCATGGCTGCGCGGGGCGTACTCCGCCTTCCGGAGCGCGATGCCGCCCGACGGGGAACCGTCGCCGGAGCTGTGGTGGGCGCTGGGCCTGGCGGCACTCCACTACGCGAAGTCGCTGCGCTACACGGATCCGCCCGAGTCGCAACGGTTGCTCGCCGAGTGCGTCGACTGCCTGACCCGACTGTGGGATCGCGAGGACGTGCCACAGGTGGACTCCGCCGCCGACGTCCCGCGTCCGGCGCCGGGAGTCGCCGGCGACAGCGACCTGGACGCGGAGGCCGAGAGCCAGTACGTGTTGCCGGTGCGGGAAACCGCGAGCTACCTCGGGGAGGCGTTTCTCCGCCTGCATTCGTTCACCCGCGCCTCGAGTGCCCTGGCCGGGTCGATCACATGGTTGGAGCGGTCGGCGGCCGCGGGCAACGAATCCGAGGCGATGTTCGGCCTGCTCGGTGACGCGCACTACCGCCACGGACGCGAGACGAACTCGCCCGCGTCCTTCCAGATCGCGTTGGCGCACAAGGCGAGAGCGCGGGCGGCCGGGCTGCCCGGCGTCGCCAGCCGGGAGAACTGGAGCGTGAGCGCGGCGAGCCACCGGGCGCTGTGGGAGCTCCGGCACGACCCCGCGGACTTCGTGGCCGCGGTCGGGTTCGCCTGGCAGGCCGCTGCCACCGACCGGGCCTGGCCGTGGCCGATGGTGCAGCTGCTCGACCTCCGCGATGTGGCCGGGCAGCGTGAGATCTCCGCGATCGCCTCGGCCGAACCCGCGCTCGACGACCAGCTGACCCGGATGTTCCTCGAGCCCGAACCGACCACCCTGCGCGCCGAGGTGGCGAACCGCGCCGCGCGCAACCGACAGTTCCAGCAGCACGTACTCGGCGGCAGGTCCCAGACGTTCGTGCTGGACGACCCGCACCGGCTCCTGTCCGTGTCGCTGGTGATCAAGCCGACCTCCCGGGAGCTCGCGACGGCGGAGGCCGCGCGGACGACGTCGCTCGATCACTACCTGCGTTCCTCGGGCGCTCCGCACTGGATGCAGCTGCCGGTGGTCGTCGACGCGGTCGACATCCCCACGACGGTCCTGGACGGCGTGACGGTGAACAGCGCCTACGTGACCCGCCGGGCCCTCGGTCGCAGTCTGGCGGAGTTGACCGCCGCTCGCCGCCGCGGCCCGGCCCTGTTCGAGGCGTCGGAACGCGCGCTCCGCTTCCTGGCCCGGATCCACTGCTCGCAGGGCGGCGGGTCGGCGGATCATGACGGCCGTGCGCTCGGGCAGGTCGCGAGGGTCGTGGAGCGGTTCGGCGCGCGCGCCGGTATCGGCGACCCGACCGGCCTGGCGTCCGCGTGGACCCTGCACGCGCCCCCCGTGCCGATCGCCATGCCCGGCAGGGACGGCCACGCCGAGAACTGGCTGGTCACCCCGAGCGGCGGGGTGACGGCCCTGGACTTCGAGGATCACCCGCGCCACCCGCTGCTGTACGAGGCCGTGCAGCTCATCGAGGACCACGCCCTGCTTCCGCCGGAGGACGGGACGCGTGAGCGGCGACTCGGTCTGTGCCGCGCCTACCTGGACGAACTGGCGCTCGTCGGAGAGCCGCACCCGTTCGGCGACGACGACCTGTGGCAGGTGTACCGCGCGTTCGCGTTCGTCAGGGCGGTGTTCCTCGCCGGCTATCTGCCCCGGAAGATGGCCGCGAGCGACGACCCGGGATTCCGCCACGCGGCGGACGCGCGATACCGGCACGCGCGACAACTCATCGTCTACCTCGCGGACACCGAGACCCGCCCGGAACTCCGCGACGTCTACGCGCGGGCGATGCGCGCCGTGCCGACCAGGCCGGGCGACGGGGCTGATGCCGCCGGCCGGGATGCTGTACGCTCCCGGCGATGAGCATCTTCTCGAACAGATCGGGGGTCCCGTCCGCGCAAGGTGAGTGCTGATGCACACCTTGACCGTGTACGGGGAGTCCCGACTCCAGTACTGGCGGCGCGTGCGCGAGTTCGCCGTCCCGCCGTCGATGATCGAATCCGCGACCGCCCGCCGCACCGCGGGCGACTGGGCCGGCGCGTGCACGGCCGCCCGCGTCGACGTCGATGTGGACCTGCCGGCCACCACCCGGACGTACGGCCGGGAGTTCGCCGACCTGGTGCGCGTCGATCTCCGCCTGTTGGCCCCCGACCTGTTGCGCTGGCACCTGCCGAGGATCGCCCCCGACGGACTGCTGCGCCCGGGCCTGACCGTGTCCCTCACCCGCTACCCGCCGGACGGCGCGGTGCACCTCGTCGTGCGGACGCCTCCGGCCTGGGCCGACGCGGGGCAGCGCGTCAGCCTCGCCCTCTGGGACGCCTCCCGGCCCACCGCCGGTGCCGGCCTGCACCCGCATCCCCACCCCGACCGGCGGTACCGGCTCGACCTGCACCGCCACCTGTGGGACGCGCACCGGGCGGGCGAGCTCCGGTCCCGGTCCGGCGTGCGACCGTCCGGCGCCCTTGACCCCGAGGGCTTTGATCCCGCGCGCCGTGACCTCGTAGGCCTTGGCATCGCAGGCCGTGACCCTGCGGGCCTGGACTCCGCAAGCTGTGACCATGCGGGCCTGGAATTCGCAGGCTGTGACCCTGTGGGCCCGGACTCCGCAGGCCTCGGGTCTGTGGGCACGGACTCCGCGGGCCCGCTGTCCGCAGGCCTGGTCCCCGCGGGGACAGGCTGCGCCGTGCACCGCTGGGCGGACGAGGCGACGATCCTGCTGCGCTCGCAGGGCCGGGACACCGGCACGGTCGCCGTGCGCCTCTCCCGCCATCAGCGGCTCCTGCTGCACGTGGCCGACACGCACCCGCCACGGATCACGGCCGCCCCGGCCAGGGGCCAGACCACATCCTGGCCGGTACTGCCGGACGCGGCGACCTGGGTGCCCCCCGACCTGGCGCTGCTGCGCGCCGGACTGATCGGACCCGATCTCCTGCACCCCCTGGTCGCGGCGGCACTCGTGCCGGGCTCCCGTCCGGCCGGTCCGGGGCGGGCCACGGCTTCCACCGGTCCGCGCGTCGTCGAGTGTCGCGGAGCCCGGCACCGGATCGGCTTCGTCGACGGCGCGCTCGTCCCGCTCGACCACGATCCGGCCGAGCTGCACCGCGAGGAGCTCCTGGTCGCGCTGGGCGGCCCGCCGGTGCCGTGCCTGCGCGCCATCGACGCGGTGAACCGGCACCCGGAGTGCCTCCCGGACATCCGGGCCCGTCTGGACCACGGCGACGCCACGGGGGCGCTCGCCGTGCTCGAGAACCTGCTGGGCCCCGAGGCGGTACTCCGCGACGGCGCCCTGCGCGACGAACTCGACCTGGCGGCGCGACGACAGGCCACCCACGCGCTCTACCGGGCCGGGCTCGCCGCCGGATCACCCCGGATCACCCCCGAGCTACGCCGCACGCCGCGGCTGAGGAAGCGCCGCACCTCAACCCGCTGACCCCAGCGCCCGCGCACCCCGCCACCCCGCCATCGGACGTGGCGACCACGACCCTGCCCTCCGCCGCCGTGCGGCCCCGACCTCCAAGGTGATCACCCATGTCTGTCTCCACCCCGCCCACCACTGACGCCCCCACCCGGGCCGAGACCCACCTGCCACGGTCCGCACCGACCCGGACCGATTCCCACCCGCTTCGGTCCGCACCAACCCCGGCCGATTCCCACTCACCGCGGTCCGCGTCCGGCCCGGCGGCTTCCGATTCGCTTCGGTCCGCGTCCGGCCCGGCCGAATCCCATCCGATTCGGCCCACGCCCACCCCGGCCGAATCCCACCCGTCGCGGACCGCGCCCTCCACTGCCGAGCCCCGCCGGCTGACGGTCGTGTCCGCCGCGCCGGATCCCCGCTCCTCGAAGGACCCGCACCCCGCCCGCCCGATGGACACCGCCGCCGACCTCCTCGCCCTCCTCCGCGACACCACCACCGAACTGCGCCCCGACACCCAACTGGAGGCGCTGACCCTCGCCGTGGCCGCCGACCTGCCGGTACTGCTGTGGGGCGAGCCCGGCATCGGCAAGACCGCGGCCCTCACCCAGCTCGCCGAGGTACTCGACCTCCCGCTGACCACGGTCATCGCCAGCGTGCACGAGCCGTCCGACTTCTCCGGACTGCCGGTGGTCGGCGACGACCCCGCCGTGCAGGGCGTCCCGATGGCCCCGCCGGACTGGGCGGTGCGCCTGGTGCGGGCCGGCCGGGGGCTGCTCTTCCTGGACGAGCTGTCCACCGCCCCGCCCGCCGTGCAGGCCGCCCTGCTGCGCCTGGTGCTCGAACGCCGGATCGGCGCCCTGACCCTGCCGCCGGGCGTGCGGATCGTGGCCGCCGCCAACCCGCGCTCCTCGGCCGCCGACGGCTGGGAGCTGAGCGCGCCGCTGGCCAACCGGTTCGTACACCTGCAATGGGTCTGCGATCAGGAGGTCGTCGTGCGCGGGCTCGGCGGGGTCTGGCCCCGGGCGGTGCTGCCCACCCTCGACCCCGGGCGGCTGACCGGTGCGGTGGCGTTCGCGCGGCGGGCGGTGTGCGGGATCCTGGCCGCGCGCCCGGCGCTCGTGCACCAGTTGCCGGGCAGCGAGGCCCGCCGGGGCGGACCCTGGCCCTCGCCCCGCAGTTGGGAGATGGCGCTGCGCCTCACGGCGTTCGCCACCGCGGCGGGGGTGGGCAGGGAGGTGTTGTCGATGCTGGTCCGGGGCGTGGTCGGGGACGGTCCGGGGCTGGAACTGCTGGCCAGCCTGGACCGCCTGGACCTCCCGGACCCCGAGGACCTGCTGGCGGACCCGGCGTCGGCGGTGCTGCCCGAGCGGGGCGACCTGCGCCAGGCGGTCCTCGACGGCGTGGTCGAGGCGGTGCGCCGCCGACCCGAACGGTCCCGGTGGGACGCGGCGTGGGCCGTGCTCGTGCTGGCGCTGGAGACCGGGGCCCCGGACCTGGTGGTCGTACCGGCCGCCACGCTCGCCTCGTTGCGGCTCGACGACTGGGAACTCCCGGCGTCGATCGAACGGCTGGCGGGCGCGGTGTCCCTGACCCGGCTGGCGGACCACGCCGACGCGCGGTACGAGGTCGGGGCGGGCCGGTGACGACGCTGGACCGCGAGAAGCTCTACGCCGCGCGGCTGTACGCCACCCGGGTCCGGCCGTACCTGGCGACCGCGCTCTTCGCCCTGAAGGTGGTCGAGTCGCGCCGGGTGCCGACGATGGCCGTGGACCGGCACTGGCGCTGCTACGTGTCACCGGGGTTCGTGGACCGCACCCCGGTGGAGGAACTGGCCGGGGTGTGGGTGCACGAGGTGTCGCACCTGCTGCGCGACCACCACGGGCGCGGGGACCGGTTCGCGCTGGAGCACGGGTTGACCGGGCCCGGTGAACGGCTGCGGATGAACATCGCCGCGGACTGCGAGATCAACGACGACGTGTACGGCGACGGGCTGCCCCGCCCCGAGGGCGCCGTCCAGCCGCGGGACCTCAGGCTGGCCGCGGGCGAACTGATGGAGGACTACCTGCGCCAGTTCCGGCTCGGCGCGGTCACCGCGCACCTGGCCTGGCTGGACTGCGGCAGCGGCGCCGACGGGGGCGAACGCGACTGGGACCTGGGCCCCGACGGCGCGCACGGCCTCAGCGCGCAGGAACGCGACGCGGTCCGCTTCCGGGTGGCCCAGGGCGTGATCGGCCATCCGGGCAGCGTCCCGCGGGGGTGGCGGCGGTGGGCGGAGCAGGCGTTCCATCCGCCGCAGCCGTGGCGGGACCTGCTCGGCGCCGCCGTCCGCTCGGCCGCCACCGGGGCGGGCGTGGGGGAGGACTACACCTACGGCAGGCCCGCGCGCCGGGCCGCCGGCCTGCCCGGGGTCGTCCTGCCGAGCCTGCGCCGCCGGCCGCCCCGGGTCTGCGTGGTCATCGACACGTCCCGTTCGGTGAGCGACGCCGAACTGGGCAGCGCGCTCCTGGAGGTCGCGGCGATCTCCCGGAGCGTGGGCGGCCGGCGCGACCTGGTGAGCGTGGTGTCGTGCGACGCCGCCAGCAATGTCGCGGAACCGCTGTGCCGTGCCGAGGGCATCACGCTGCTGGGTGGCGGCGGCACGGACCTGCGGGAGGGGTTCGCCGCCGCGCTGCGCGCCAACCCCCGCCCCGACGTGGTCGTGGTGCTGACCGACGGGCAGACGCCCTGGCCGGCCCGGCGGCCCGCGTGCCGCACCGTGGTGGGGCTGTTCCAGCGGCACGGGAACGTCCGGGAGTGGGACCCGGACTACGTGCCGGACACGCCGCCGGACTGGGCGCGGGTGGTCACCATCGGCTGACCGGGTGCCCGGCGAACCCGGCCCCGATAGGGAAGAATGGGGATGAAAGTACCCATCGATCGGGCGAATTTGCATGGTCATGCAGCATGATGCATACTTCTACCATGTCTAAGGTGCTGGGGTCTCTGCCTGTTGGTGAACGTGTCGGAATCGCCTTCTCCGGGGGTCTCGACACCTCCGTCGCCGTCGCGTGGATGCGCGAGAAGGGCGCGATCCCCTGCACCTACACCGCCGACATCGGCCAGTACGACGAGCCGGACATGGACACCATCCCCGGCCGCGCCGAGGCCTACGGCGCCGAGATCGCCCGGCTCGTCGACTGCCGGGCCGCGCTCGTCGAGGAGGGCCTCGCGGCGCTGGCCTGCGGGGCGTTCCACATCCGCTCCGGCGGCCGGACGTACTTCAACACCACCCCGCTCGGCCGGGCCGTGACCGGCACCCTGCTGGTCCGCGCCATGCTCGAGGACGGCGTGCAGATCTGGGGCGACGGCTCCACCTACAAGGGCAACGACATCGAGCGCTTCTACCGGTACGGGCTGCTCGCCAACCCGTCCCTGCGGATCTACAAGCCGTGGCTGGACGCCGACTTCGTCACCGAGCTGGGCGGCCGGACCGAGATGTCCGAGTGGCTGCTCGCCCGGGACCTGCCCTACCGGCACAGCACCGAGAAGGCCTACTCCACCGACGCCAACATCTGGGGCGCGACCCACGAGGCCAAGTCCCTCGAACAGCTCGACGTCGGCATCGAACTCGTCGAGCCCATCATGGGCGTGCGGTTCTGGGACCCGGCCGTCGAGATCGCCACCGAGGACGTCACGGTCAGCTTCGTACAGGGCCGGCCGGTGGCCATCAACGGCAAGGAGTTCGCCTCCGCCGTGGACCTGGTGCTGGAGGCCAATGCGATCGGCGGCCGGCACGGGCTGGGCATGTGCGACCAGATCGAGAACCGGGTGATCGAGGCCAAGAGCCGCGGCATCTACGAGGCCCCCGGCATGGCCCTGCTGTACGCGGCCTACGAGCGGCTCGTCAACGCGATCCACAACGAGGACACCGTCGCCGCGTACCACAACGAGGGCCGGCGCCTCGGCCGCCTGATGTACGAGGGCCGCTGGCTCGACCCCCAGGCTCTCATGCTCCGCGAGTCCCTCCAGCGCTGGGTCGGCTCCGCGATCACCGGCGAGGTCACCCTCCGGCTCCGGCGCGGCGACGACTACTCGATCATCGACACCGCCGGCCCCGCGTTCAGCTACCACCCGGACAAGCTGTCGATGGAACGCACCGAGGACTCCGCGTTCGGCCCGCTGGACCGGATCGGCCAGCTCACCATGCGCAACCTCGACATCGCCGACTCCCGCGCGAAGCTGGAGCAGTACGCCCGGCTCGGCATGGTCGGCGGCCAGCCGCACCCGGCCCTGATCGGCGCCGCGGAACCGGCCTCGACCGGGCTGATCGGCGCGATGCCGGAGGGTGGCGCGCGGGCGATCGCCTCCCGGGGCCGGGCCGGCGACAACGACGAACTGCTCGACGCCGCCGCCATGGAGTCCGGCACGGACTAGCCCCACGCACAACGAAACCGCCGCCCGGTCAGTCGCCGGGCGGCGGTTTTCCGTATCCGCGGGTCGCCGGCAAAGTCCGGGCGCGACGGATCCTTTCCACCCCAACGCATTCGGCGCCGAAAGCACGCGTGAAGGACGTCACCGGAATCGCGGCTCGGAAAAGCATTGCGACGCCCACGGGCGTGACCTATGGTTGTCACAGCACTGAGAGAGACACGAACCGAAGGAGGGGAAGACAATGTTGCAGGCCACCACCATCTGGCAGCACACCGCACTGCGCGGTATCGCTGTGCGATCGGGCGCGGTCGCCGTGCTCGCGGGCAATGCCGCCGTGCACACGGGCGAGGCCGTCATGCACATGTCCAACCGACCCCTCGGGCACCTCCACCCGAAGCCGTACCTGGAAACGGGCAGGTGGCAGGCGTAGCGCATCCAGTGCTACCGCCGCCGCCCGTCCACCAGGACAGGGCGGTTTTCTCTTTCCCCACCTCCGCGTTCCAGCGGACGGGTGTAGCTCAATCGGAAGAGCACCAGCCTCCAAAACTGGCGGTCGCAGGTTCGATTCCTGCCGCCCGTGCCATTGCCGTACCCCACGGCGAATTGTTTCTTGAGAATTCCACAGCGGATGGCATGAATACCGGCGCGCATTGCGTGCGCCGGAAAGTCCCGCACGCCTCGAGACAATAATCGTCGACAGTGTGCGGGCATCATTTCTGGGACGAGGAAGACGGAAATCCGCCCGCTTTGGAAGCGGGAGACACGCGGTTCGACTCCGTGGTCCCAGACGAGGTGGTGGAGCGCCGGGGGGTACTCCACCACTCCAGGGCCTGTGGCGCAACCGGTGGCGCTCCCGTCTGGCTGGCGGGTGGTTTCGGGTTCGAGTCCCGACGGGTCCACGCACGGACGAGGCCGATTCGACCATGGGTAGCGTCACCGCTCTCTCACAGCGGAGGACCGGGTTCGAGTCCCGGATCGGCTACCGAGGGCTCATGCCGCTGTAGCACAGGGGGAGTGTGCCGCGTTGCCAACGCGGAGACCCGGGTTCGAATCCCGGCAGCAGCTCGACGGATCCGCCCCGGCCCGGGGCGGCGCCAACTCCAGGGAGAACTCCGTGTCCGCCCGCTCGCGGTGCGACCACCGCGGGGCCGACCGGACTCCCTCCGAAGCGCGGATGATCCTGCCCGGGACGCCTCAGGCGCCGGGTGGGGCTCGCTCATCGCGCGCTGAGCACCCGGCGGGAACCATCACGCCCGCCGGGTGTCTTTCCTGCGTCGTCTAACCAGGTAGCGACGCCCGGCTCTGAACCGGGAAGTGGGGGTTCGAATCCTTCCGCAGGAGCCAGCCCGAGCCCGGTCAGTCGCCGGGCACGGGTCGCACCTTCGTGGCCCAACAGGCAGAGGCGCCAGGTCGAGAGCTTGGATGTTGCGGGTTCGACTCCCGCCGAAGGTACGCACGCCAGCGAAGCAGAACAGGATCTGCACCTGTCTTGTAAACAGGAGGTAGTCGCTTCGAGTCCGACCGTTGGCTCATGCCCGGGTAGCCCAACGGAAGAGGCCGCGCGCTCAGACCGCGTGTGTTGGAGGTTCGAATCCTCTCCCGGGTACGCAACAGATGTGGGGCTGGGCGCCGGTGCGCAGTGCTCCCTTGCAAGGAGCGCCCCCTCGGTTCGACACCGAGTCGGTCCACGCGAAGTACACGCCCTGGTAGCTCAGCCTGGTCCAGAGCACTCGCCTGTCGAGCGAGGGGTCGCCGGTTCGAATCCGGTCCCGGGCGCGCAACACCCTCATCCCGCCTGAGCCAGCTGGTGACGGCACCGCTCTGATGAAGCGGCTCTGCCAGGTTCGACTCCTGGAGGCGGGACCCATGCCCTGATAGCTCAGCGGACAGAGCGCCGGTCTACGAAGCCGGAGGCCCAGGTTCGATTCCTGGTCGGGGTGCGTTGTCAGGAAGCTGGCGCCCAGCGGTGGGCGACCGGTCTTGAAAACCGGGCCGGGGCCGAGGGGTCCCGAGGGTTCGACTCCTTCAGCTTCCGCCATGCGCCGTTAGCTCAGCTGGTAGAGCTGCTGACTCTTAATCAGCATGTCCGGGGTTCGAGTCCCCGACGGCGTACCACGTCCCCCGCTAGCTCAATGGATGAGAGCGGCGCCCTTCTAAGGCGAAGGCTCCAGGTTCGAGTCCTGGGCGGGGGACCAATGCCGCTCGCGCCCGATGGCCGGGCTCCGGACTTCCGCTCCGGACTGCGTGGGTTCGATTCCTACGGGCGGCACCAGCAGGGTGGAGCAGCTCGGAGTGCTCGCGGGTCTCATAATCCCGAGGTCGTCGGTTCGAATCCGGCCCCTGCAACCACGTCCCGCCCCGGCGGGCAGGCACGTCCCGCCCCGGCGGGTACCCGCTCCGGTAGCTCAGCTGGTAGAGCGCCGTCCCGACATGGCGGTGGTCCCCGGTTCGACTCCGGGCTGGAGCACGGCCCCGCGGGGCGCTGGCGTAGTGGACGAACAGGTAGAGTCGGCGGCCTTTCAAGCCGCGTCATCGTGCGGGTTCGACTCCCGTCTACGCCGCTCGATCCGGTATGGCCGAACTGGTAGAGGCGGCTGGCTGTTAACCAGCGACAACTCCAGGTTCGAGTCCTGGTACCGGAGCAACTGTGACCTGGAGGAGCCGGCCCGGCTTCGGAACCGCCCCTGGAAAGGGCGGACGCGTTCGCGCGTCGTGGGTTCGAATCCCACCTCCTCCGCGCAGGGCATGCCCGCGTAGCTCAACGGAAGAGCACCTCGCTTACAACGAGGGGGCCGGGGGTTCGACACCCTCCGCGGGTACGTCGCCGGGACCGGACTCCGGGCCCGGCACGCCATGGTGTCCGTGGTGTAAGGGAAGCACGCCGGTCTGTGACTCCGGCGGACGTGGGTTCGACTCCCCGTGGACACCCTGAGCGCGTCGTGGACGGCGGCACGTCCAGCGGGCTGTAACCCCGCCGCCTTCGGGCAGACCTGGGTCGGCACCAGGGGCGCGCACCATACCCTCGTAGCTCAGCGGAGGAGAGTGTCCGGTTCCGAGCCGGAAGGTCGCAGGTTCGAATCCTGCCGGGGGTACGTCGCCATCCGCTGTGGAACGCTCGACCGCGGGGGAGCGCTGGGACTCAGCCGGTCCTCATAAGACTGGAGCGCCCGGATCGTCACCGGGACCCGCGACCACACACTACTTCGCGCGCGGCCGAGGAGAATTTCTCGGAACCGACGGATATCAGGGCCTCGGGCGACTCGGTGTCAGTACGAGCCGCACCGAGAGGAAGATTCACATGGGAGTTCCCGCCGGCCCGAACCCGCTGCGCGCGCGACCGCGCCGCCTGCACGTGCGCACGGGCCGCCCATCCTGCCGCGACCTCGCCCGGTCGGGGCGCGGGGCCCACGCCCCGAGCACCACGACCGACATTCTCCACCGGAGGCGCCGGACCGCGGTGGGCTGTTCGTTGGTCCACAGTTTCGGCACCGCCTGCGTCGCGCACGCGAACAGCCACGGCATCGTGCTCGACCCGGCCGGGCGGGATCTGCGATCCTGGTGGCGGCGGTGGGCCGCGCTGGCAGAGCAGGACGGCGCGCGCCGGGCCGGCTCGACCCGATGGGCGGACGCGTCATGAGGACGGCGGGGATGGTCGTGGGACACGACACCGAGCCGGTACCCGTGTGGTTCCTCGCGCTCCTGCGGGCGTGCGGTCCGGTCCCGGACGGCGAGGGGGCCGGTGGCTCCGGCGCCGGACCATCGTCGGCGGGCCCCCGGGCGGTCGTCTGCCGTTCGCCCCGCGCGTCCCGGGCCCGGAGCGCGTCGTGAACCCGGATCTGGAAGCCCTCGCCGCCCGGGCGGGCCGGCTCGGCGGCGGCGCCGTCCAGCGTGACCGGGAGGCCGCCGGGGACACGCTGATCGCCCTGGTGCGCGCCGGCGGGCCGGACGCCGACGCCGCGTTCCACGCGCTGTGCTGGTCGCAGACCCGCCGCCTGCACCTGTATCTCCAGGCGAAGGGGGTGCAGGCCCACGACGCGGAGGACCTGACCGCGGACCTTCTCTTCCGGGTACGCCGCGCGCACGCCCGCCGGGCCCTGACCCTGGAGAACGACGCGAGATCCTTCTTCCTGTACGTGTTCCGGTCCGCCGACAACGACGTCGGCCGGTACCTGCGCCGCCGCGCCACGACGGTCCCCACCGACCCGGCGTCGCTGCCCGAACCGGGTTCCCCTCCGGACGTCGCCGCGCTCGCCCACACCGAGGAACTGGTGCGCTGGCTGCGTCAGGCGACCGCCGACCGGCCGACGGACCTGGTGTTCATCCGGCTGGCCACGAACTCGGCCCTGAGCCGGGCGGAGATCGCCGACCGGGTCGGGGTCAAGGAGCACCGCTACAGCAACGCGTTGCACGACGCGTTCCGGCGGGTGCTCGACCGGTTCATGGACCTGTACCTGGCGCGGTGGTGCGGCATGCCCTCCGGCGAGCAGCCGTGCGCCGGCCTGGTGGCGGTACTGGCCGGGAGGTTCGACCCCACCGACCGGGCCGGGTTCACTCCGGAGGTCCGCAACCTGGTGCGGGGCCACAAGAAGGACTGTGAGGAGTGCCGGGCGTTCGAGAGGGACGCCCGCGCGCGGGGAGTGACGCGGAACTTCCTGGCCGTGCCGTTGGTGGCGGCCTCGGCGGCGCTGCTGGACCGGGTGCGCGACCAGCGCGTGACCCTCACCGGTGCGCCCGTCGACCCGTCGCTGCCTGACCCGAACCGGCAGGACCCGCCGGGGGCCGCCCGGCCCGGGACAACCCACGGGGAGGACCTCGGGCCGCCGCCGACCCCGGGCGCCACCGTCCCGCCGTCGTCCGGGACCCCGGTGCCGCCGCCGGTCGCGCCGCCGCCGGCGGTACCCGTCGAAGGGGGCCTCCGGCTCCGGATCAGTGTGCGGCGGTTGCTGACCGTCGGCGGCGGGGTCAGCGGCGCGGCCGTGGTCACGGCCGTCGTGATCCTGAACCTGCTGCCGAGACCCCCTGCCGGCCCGTTCGCCGGGCCGACCCCGCCGCCGTCCTCGCGCCCGCCCGCCACCGCCGGCACCGGCGCGCCACCCACCGGAGGCGCCCCGAGCCCGGGGGCGGACCCGGGCACCTCCACGTCGCCCGGGTCCCGACCGGACGGGGCCGCGCCGATCTCGACCGCCGCACCGCGCTGGGCGATGGCCTATGTGGACCGGGCCACCCCGGAGGAGGCGCCGATCGGCTCCGAGGTCCCGGTGCGGTCGGACACCCAGTGGCGCACCAGCCGCTCGGCGACGTCGACCCGGCCGATCACGGTCACCCACACGGGCACGGGTACGTACACGGTGCGGCTGCCCGACCTGGCGGATGACGGCGGCGTGGCGCACACGACGGCGTACCGGACCCAGTACCGGGGGCGGAGCTGCCTCGTCGCCGACCACCGTGCCGCCGGGCCCGACGAGCTGGTCGACGTGCGCTGCTTCGACCAGAACGGCGCCCTGGTGGACTGGTGGTTCACGCTGTTCTTCGGGGCCCCGTCGGGCGGGCCGGCCCCGCAGGCCACGGTGCGCTACGACGGCGCCGACGCGACCGGCTACAACTCCGCGGGCCGGGTGAACCGGGTCGTGCGCGACGGCCCGGGACGGTACCGCGCGGTGCTTCCCGGCGCCCCGTTCGCCGCCGACCGGGGCTTCGTCGACGTGACCGCCTGGGCCACCGGCGCGCCCGTGCGCTGCCAACCCCAGGGCAGCCGGCCGGTGGGCGCGGAACTGGAGGTGTCCGTCGCCTGTTACCGGATCGCCTCCGCCGCCGTCCCCGTACCCGTCGACGCGCCCTGGCTGTTGACCTATGTGGACGGATCGGGGCTGCACCACGCGCCCGGTGCCCCCGCCGGCTACCTGACGACGGCCGGGGACCCCGCGAGCCCGACCGTCGACGACCGGCACTCGTTCGCCACGAACGGGGAGAAGCCGGTGGTGGCGCGGACCGGACTCGGCCAGTACCAGGTCACCTATGCCTCGCTGGGTGGGGCCGGCGACACGGTCCAGGTCACGGCGACCGGCCCGGACAGCGGGTACTGCCTGCTGGTCACCGTCAACTCCGGCGCCGCGCCCCGGCTCGACGTCGTGGTGCACTGCTACACGGCGGCCGGCGTTCCGGGCGACTCCCGGTTCGCCCTCGCCTACCTGCGTTCCCCCTAGGATCCCGGGGCGTCGCGGCCGAGGTCGGCGGGGGCTGCCCGGGCCGGGTGGACGGCGCGGACCCGCCCCGCCCACCCGGCCGGTCCCGGATCACCGGGCCGGTCGGGTATCGGACTCTGTCCCGCGGTGGGGTCGGCTACGTTGCCAGGATGAGCGCAACCCTTCTCGTCCGACTGGCGGTGCGCGGCGTCGACGAGGGGGACACCGACGACGCCGTCACCGGCCTGCTCGACGAGCTGACCCTGCACCCGGTCGAGGCCGTCGGCCGGCCGTCCGCCGGGGACGCCCCGGACGGGACCCGCGCGGGCGAGCTGGTCGCGCTCGGCGGGGTCCTGGTGACCCTCGCCAGCAGCCCCGAGGTGGTCACGTCGGTGCTGTCCGGACTGTGGGGCTGGCTGGACCGCCGGGGCCGGGGCAGGATCGAGATCCGGATCGGCGAGGACCAGCTGATCATCGACGGCACCACCCGGGCGGAACGCGCCCAGCTCATCGACGCCTACGTCCACAAGGTCCTCGGGCGCTAGCGGGTGGCCAAGCGCGCGCTGATCATCGCCAACGGCCGGTACGAGGATCCCCGGTTCCGGCCGCTGCCCGGCGCGGAGGCGGACCTGTACGGGCTGCGTGCCGTCCTGGCCGACCCGGCGATCTGCGGGTTCGAGGTCGAGGTGGTGCGCAACGGCCGCACCGACGACATCCGGATCGCCATCCAGCAGTTCTTCGCCTCCGCCCGCCGCGACGACGTCCTGCTCCTGCACGTGTCCGCGCACGGCCGGCGCGACGAGAGCCGCTGGTACTTCGCCGCGACCAACACCCGGCACGAGTTCCTCGACGCGACCGGGGTGTCGTTCGAGTACATCGACCAGCGGATCGACCGGGGGCTGTCCCGGCGGGTCGTCGTCCTGCTCGACTGCTGCTACAGCGGGGCCGCCACGCTGCGCCGGACCCGGGGCGAGCCGGTGGCCGACCTGAGCGACCAGTTCAACGGGCGGGGCCGGGTGGTGATCACGTCGTCCACGGCGTTGCAGTACGCGCACGAGCAGGACGTCACCAGCGTCACGCCCGCCCGGCCCAGCGTCTTCACCCAGGCGGTGATCACGGGGCTGGCGACGGGGGCCGCCGACCTGGACGGGGACGGGTTCGTCAGCGTGGACGAGCTGTACGACTACGTGCACGCCGAGGTGACCAGCCGGGTACCGGAGCAGACGCCCACCCGGACCGCCGACCAGGTCGAGGGCCGGCTCCTCCTGGCCCGCACCCCGGCCGGTGAGGGTTCCCACCCCGGGGACCGCGCCCACGAAGCCGCAGGGAAGCTCGCCCGGATCCGGGACGGGAACGGCCTGGCCGTCCGGGAGACGCCTACGCCGGTCGCGTCGGTGGCGCGCCCGCCTGGTGAACGTGCCGGTCCGACGGTGGACCGTGGAGCCTCCTCGCCGACCGTGGACCACTCGTCCGTCGGTGGTTCGCCCGGGGAGGACCGGTCCCCGGTGGTCGCGGAGCGGGGTTCGCCGCGGCTCCGGGGGCAGGTGACACCCGGCGGGTACGGCAGGGCCGTGGCCGTCGAGCTCCTGGCCGGCCTGGCCTGCGGTACCCTGCTGCTCGCCGTTCCCATGTTCCTGATCAGTTTCTACGACTACGGCCTGGGCCCCGTGTCCCTGGTCACCGTGCTGGCGAGCGTCACGGCGCACCTGGCGATCCGTGGCCCGCTCCTGTCCCACGTGACCGTGTACCGGTCCCCGGTCCTGGTGCTGGCGACGCTCGCCGCGGGGGTGCTCCTCGTCCTCGACCTTTCGACCCCCTGGTTGGGCTATCCGCTCCTGTGCGTGGTCGGCCTGCTGTCCGCCCTCCGGCAGCCCGTCACCGCCGGCACGTTCCGGGTGGTCGGCCCGGCGGTCCACTCGTTCTCGCTGCTCGGCCAGGTGCTGGGCGCCGTCACCGTCCTCACGGTGCTCCCCGCCAGCCGACTGCTCGTCCCGTCGCTCGTCGCCCTCACGATGTACGTGGTCGCCGCCGGTCTCGGGTACCCGTTGGAAGGCGCACCGGCGGTCCGCGGCGCGCGCCTCACCCACCGGAGCCGGCTGCTGATCCTGGCCGCCGCGACCGCCGAGTTCTCCTGGGGCGCCACGTTGGTGACCATGGTCCACTACCAGGGCGTGCGTTTCGGGGTACGCGCCTACGACGATTTCGACAGCTACGCGCCCCTCCTGTGGACGGCCGGGACGGTGGGGGTGGTGTCCCTGCTGGTCGGCTGGCTCGGCGGCGTGCACCGCGCGCCGGGCCTCCCGCGGGGGCCGGCGGAGCCGGGTCGGCCGGCGCTCGTGGCGGCGCTGGCCGTGGCCGGCCTGCTCGGGCAGGGGATCCTCCTGATCGCGGTGGCGGGGAGGAACGAGTTCGCCACGGACGTGGTCCTGTTGCCCGGCCTCACGCTGTTCGCGACCCTCACGGTCCGGGCGGCGGGCCAGGCCCTCGCCGACGGGGGCGGCTCCGGGCTCGACCAGTCCGTTCTGACCCGGGCCCGCGGCCTCGCCGGTGGGCTCACCTTCCTGCTGGCGCTGTACCCGACGTTCGTCTCGAGCGTCCCCCAGGAACAGCTTGTCCAGGCCGGGGTCGCGATCCCCGTCGAGGCCGCGTTCGTGGCCCTCGTGGCGGCCCCGTTGACCGTCGTGCTGTTGCTCGACCGGCGGCGTTCGGATCGCGGACGCGCCCTGGTCTCCTGACGGTCCCGACCCACGGAGACGAACCGCCTCCGACGCACCGCGGCGGCGCCCGTCTCCGCGCGTGACACCCCGACCGGGGGAGACCGGTGGGGCGGACGCACTGGTCGGAGATGGCGACCAGCACCTCGGTGCCGGGTTCGGCCTCGATCCGGCCCCACGCGGCGCCTGTGCCGGTACCCGTCGGATGTTTCGTGGTTGAATCGTGGGTATGCGCAGCTCGCCTCCCTCGCCGCTGGACCCACCCGCCGCGGAACTGTCCTGGCTGGACCGGGCGGAGGTCCTGGCGGCGGACTTCGCCGGTCACGCGGCGGAGCTGGACGAGTCCGCCGAGCTGCCGGTGGACAACCTGCGCCGGCTGCACGAGGCCGGCTTCGACACCGCCTGGCTGCCCGCGGAGCACGGTGGACAGGACCTGTCCTGGGTCACGTTCGGCGCGGTGCTGACCACGCTGGCGCGGGCCTGTCCGTCCACGGCGACGATCTGGCTGATGCACCTGGGGGCCGCCTACGGCCTGGTGCACATGAGCGACGACGCGAACGCCGCGTTCTTCGCACGGGAACTGGCCGGCGGGAGGCGTTTCGCGAACGCGCTGTCGGAGCCGACGGGCGGGAACCTGTTCCTGATGCCGCTCCAGGCGGCCCGGCCGGTGCCCGACGGCTTCGTCCTGGACGGGGCGAAGAGGTTCGTCTCCGGGTGTGAGGCGGCCGACTACCTGCTGGTCAACGCGCTCGTCGACGGCGTGCCGGCGTTCTTCGGCATCACGCCGGACGCGACGCTCAAGCTCGTACCCATCTGGGACAGCATGGGTCTGCGCGCGACCCGCAGCCAGCTGATCACGTTCGACGGCACGGTGCTGCCGGCCGGCCGGCGGTGTGTGCGGCGGACCGACGAGCCGAACCCCATCCCGGTCGGGCTGCCGTTCCTGTCGATCGGGGTGGCCGAGGCGGCGCTGGAGACCCTGCGCGCGCACGCCCGCGACCGGGTCATCCCGACCACCGGGCAGCCGCTGGCCGACATGCAGTGGGTCCGGTTCGCCGTCGCGGCGGAGTACGTGCGGCTGCGGGCGGCCACGTTGCTGGCGGCCCAGACGGCCTGGCTGGCCGACCAGCGCTCGCCGCTGACCAATCCGACCTCGCTGGAGGCCAAGCTGCTGGCCAACGAGGTGGCCAAGGACGTGGCGGCGCTCGGGGTGAAGGTCGGGGGCGGATCGGGCTATCTGCGGACGTCCCCGATCCAGCGGCACTTCCGCGACGCGCAGGCCGGGGCGCTGATGGCGTACTCGGTGGAGGTGTGCCAGGACGAGGTGGGTACGGCGTTCCTCGCGGGCCCGCCCGCGTCCCCGGAAGCCGACCACTGAGCCGTCGTCCCACGCGGGACGCGGGAAGCCTCGCGGTGCCGGGGCGACCCGAAGGCGGCCCCGGCCCCGTGCGGTCAGGTGGTGGCGATGCGCAGGGTGTCGATGAGGAAGTCGGTCTGCGCTTCGCTGTCCTCGATGCTGGTGAACTGGAGGGTGACGGTGCGTCCTCTCCAGGCGTTCAGGTTGACGGTGCGCTGGGCGTAGCCGGCGCCCGCGTCGGCGTTGGAGTAGGCGGCCACGTTCGTGGTGGTGGCTCCGTCGGTGACCCGGAGGTTGAGCGTGTCGTAGACGGTCGGGCCGCTCTCGGCGGTGACGACGCGCAGGTAGAAGGTGAGGTTCGCGGTGGTGACGGTGTTGGGGATGGTGATCTGCTGGCTCAGGGTGTCGGTGTTGGCGACGCCGTTGCCGCCCATCCACGCGTACCAGGTGCCCTGCTGCGCGCGGTGGTAGGCGTACTCGCCGACGACGAAGTTGGTGATGGCCCAGTTCGCGGTGCCGTTCTCGAAGCCGCCGTTGGCCAGGATCGGGTCCAGGCGGTAGTCGATGGCGTGCGTGTAGACCAGGTCCCGGGTCGCCGCCGTGGTGCTCAGGCCGGCGGCGGTGCGGGCGTTGAAGTACTGGCCGAAGTTGCTGTGGTTGTTCTGGCGCATCAGGTTGATCGTGCCGGCCTGGCCGCCGTCGACCCGGGTCCACAGGTCGATCAGCGTGCCCGCGACGCGGCCCTCGACGTGGTCGCCGTCGTCCCAGTTGGTGGTGCTGGTCGCGGCGGCGGGGTTGTTGCGGGTGGTGTTCATCAGGGTGATGGCCCCGCCCTGCGGGTACACGTAGCGGTTGTCGCCCATGACGGTGCCGGTGACCGCGTTGGCGAACCCCTCGGTCCAGGCGCACATCGCCCCGCTCTTGAGA
Organism: Longispora urticae; assembly: GCF_053902585.1. NCBI lineage: Bacteria > Bacillati > Actinomycetota > Actinomycetes > Micromonosporales > Micromonosporaceae > Longispora > Longispora urticae. The sequence goes on along the minus strand of NZ_JAQZSH010000012.1, from coordinate 96,150 downwards.
AAGATGTCGTGCGAGGCGCCACAGTCCATCGCGGGCCACCAGTAGCCGTAGAGCATGTGCTGGAAGGCGTGGCCACCCTCGTGCACCACGGTGTGCGGGGTGTCCGCGGCGGCGTCGGTGAGCCGCACGTAGCTGTTGGTCGCGTTCGTGCCCGGGGTGTAGTCCGGCCAGCCGGTGTAGGCGGGCCACCAGCGGAACGTCATCCTCGAGCAGTTCGCGGTCTCCCGTGCCGTCCAGCACCCGGTCGTGGAGCTGCGGAAGTTCCACAGGTCGGTGACTGTGTCCAGCACCCGCCAGGCGCGCATCTGCGCCGAGGCCGGCATTCTGGGCCCGTACAACATGGCGGTGTTGGGGTTGACCTCGGTGAGGACCGGGGTGGTCGTGGTGTAGACGGTGGTGGAGTCGTTCACCGTCAGGTAGGGGTTCTGCGACCGGAAGACCGCCGAAACCTCCGCCATCGGGGTACGCGGCGGCGTGAAGCACACGGTGTAGGAGCCGTCGGCGCCGGTGACCCCGGTCTTGTACTCCACCGCCGCGCTCGTGCCCAGCTCCTTGCCGACGACCGCGACCGTGGCGGCGCGCACCTTCTTCGTCGCCCCGGCCGCGGTGGTGTACTCCAGGGACCCGATGACACAGATCTGCCCGGCGGGTACCGGAGCCGCCGCCGTCGTCCCCCTGGACACCGCCCCCGCGGCGGTGGCCGGCAACACGGTGACGTCCGCGCCCGCGCGACTCGATCCGGGCCGCGTGCCGATGGTCAGCAGGGCCGAGGCGTGCACGGAGCGCTCCTCGGCCGGCTGTCCGGCGTCGGTGACCAGCGCCTCGATCTGCGCCGGTCCCTCGGACACGGCCGCCACCCGCACGGTGACGGTGCGCCCGCCCGTGGACAGGGCGAACTCCGTGCTCGACTCGTGGGTCAGGCCGACGGCACGCGGGGCGGGCAGCCCCGAGACCAGCCGCAACGACGCCGGTAGCCGCAGCGTGAACCGGGCTTTGGCGATGTCGACCTGGGCCCGCAACCGGACCCGCGCGGTCGCCTCCTGCCCGACGGCCGGCAGCGAGTCCAGGGTGACCTCGGCGGCCACGCACCGGGGAACCGCGTGGGGATCCTCGGCCGTCGGGCCAGCGAACGTGCACCCGCCGGCCGGTGCCGCGGCCGCCGGGAACGGGGTGAGGGTGGCCAGGGCGGTGGCGAGAGCGAACAGGGCGCCGTGGGTACTGACTGCGCGAGCTGACACAGGTGATGCCTCTCGTCTGGGTGCCGAACGGGACCCGCACCGCTGACGCGCACACCCGTGGGCGTGCTGACCCATGTTGGGAAGTGGCGCGGTTGGGCCTTTCAGCCCATAGCGGTTGATACTGCCAGCCCGTCGCGGTCCTGGTGCCGGTATCGACGAGAGTCAGCGCACCAGCCCGAGCCCCACCAGCTGCGCCAACCCGGCCCGGACCTGCCCGCGCGCCGTCCCCTCGTCCACCGTGCCCGACGTCAGCCGCACGTACTCGGCCTCGATCGCGCCCGCGTCCCGGCCGTCGCACAGCGCGTAGGTCAGCCAGGAGGACAGGTTCAGCCAGTGCACGCCGGGCGGCTCGGCGGTGGCCAGTACCAGGCGGGCCTGCTCGGGCAGCTCCACCGCGTCCACCGGCCGGACCTGGGTGTACGTGCCGGTCGGCCGCGGCGGCTCCCCTGCCGGCCGGGTGGCGGCCGGGGCGGGCGGCCAGCCGGCGCGCACCCCCGGCTCCAGCTCCTCGAGGGCGTCGACGAGCCAGCCGACGAACTGCCGGCCGTAGGGGGTGAGCCGGTGGGCGACGTGCCGTTCGAGCTGCTCGGCGAGGAACGCGACCCGGGCCAGCGGGGTGGCGTACTCCGCCCGACCGGGCGTGGAGCCGCTCATCGCCGGGCGCTCCGGCGGCGGGCCGAACCGGGCGGTCACCCCGGGCGGGGCCTGGCGGGCGGCGGCGGTGAAGGCGACCAGGTGGGCGTACACGTGGACGGCGAACAGCACCCGCATCGTGGACCACGGCGTGACCCGCCACGGGATGTCCACGGTCGACTCGGCCTCCCCGTCGACGACCAGGGCGCCGGACCGGCTGATCTCGAACAGCACCAGGTGCAGGCCCTCGTGCAGGATCGCGCCCGCCGCGTCCCACGGGTTGGTCACCCGCTCGGGGGACAGGAAGATCGTGGCGGGCAGGCCGTCGCCGCCGGAGACGGAGTACAGCGGGCCCTCGGGGGAGTCGTCGCGGCCCAGGCCGACGAGGCCGACGTGCCGGAGCACCCCGGCGCCGACCCGCGGCAGCAGGGTGGTGAGGAGCTCCGCGCCCCGGGCCAGGCAGTCCAGCTGGGCGGCGGACGGTTCGATGGGCGCCTCGGCGGTCGCGGCGGGGAACAGGCCGGCGAGCAGCTGGTCCAGCCGTCCGGCGACGGGGTCGCCCGGTCCGTCCAGCCCGGTCCACACGATCGCGTGCCCCAGCCCGGGCCAGGCCGGCACGGGGGCGGGGCTCAGGTCGCGGCAGAGCGCGGCGGGCAGGAACGCGCCGAGTTCGCTGCCGGGCAGGCCGGCCCCGGCCATCGCCAGGTCGGTCTCGAACGCGTTGCGCAGCACCGGGTCGTGCAGGAAGGCGCGCAGTTCCGCGTCCTCCCCGCCGGCCAGGCGCGCGGCCTCCGGCAGGTCGTGCCGGCGGTGCAGCATCAGCAGGCCCACCCGCAGCCGGGCGACCTGCCGGCGCAGGACGGCCCCGGCGTCGCCGAAGTCGGGGTGCGCGGACAGCGCGCGGTCGGTGTCGGACACGGACGTCATCGGGTCACCTCACGGAGCGGGGTGCGGCGCCCGGCCGGGGGACCGGGCGCCGCGTGGGACGGGACTAGCCGGCGAAGCCGTTGTCCTTCGGGTACCAGCCGCGCTCGGCCGGGGAGTCGACCGTGACGGCCGGCTCCGCGACGGTCGCCAGCTCGGCGATGACCGCGCTCGGGACGGTCACCTGCGTCGTGGGCATAGCGTTCCCCTCTCCCTCGATCCGCCCGACCTGCTGGCCGGGCGGCACGAGGAAGATCATTTACCGTCGGGATCTGATTCCGATCTGATCAGCCGCCGTCGATGCCGCCCGGTCGGTCGCGGACGCCGACGCCGATGCGGCCGATCTGATCCTGGCCGTCACCGACCAGCCCATCGTGGACCTCGCCGCCGATCCCGCCCGGACGGTCGCGGACATCACCCTCGATCCCGCCCAGCAGCGCCCGCACCTCCCGCGCCCACGTGTCGTGATCCAGCAGCCCACACAGCCGCAGCGCCTCCGCCAGGTCCCGACGCGCCTCCGCCGTCCGCCCGCCCCGCAACCGGATCTCCCCCCGGACCCGCAGGCACAGCGCCTGCCCGCGCCGGTCCCCGTCGGCCAGGAACACGGCCAGCGCCCGGTCCAGCTCCGCGCTCGCGCGGGACAGCTCGCCGCGCTCCAGCAGCAGCCGGCCGTGCTCCACCCGGCACAGTGCCCGGCCACGCAGGTCGCCGGCCGTGCCGAAGTCCGCGGCGCACGCGGTCAGGGCGCGGTCGGCCCCGTCGAGGTCGCCGCGTTCGCGGAGCACCCGGGCCAGCCAGTACCAGCCGTGGCCGGCCGCGTCGTAGCAGCCGGCGGCGTGGTGGTCGGCCAGTCCCCGGCGCAGGTACCGGGCCGCCTCGCCCGGTCGGCCCTGCCGGTGGCGCAGCAGGCCCAGGTCGTGCCGGACGTGCCCGGCCCCGCACCGGTCCCCGGCTCCGGTCATCACCCGCAGCGCCGCCCGGAACAGGCGCTCGGCCGCCGGCAGGTCCCGCCGCATCCGGGCGAGCACCCCGAGCAGGTCCAGCGCGTACCCGGCCAGGTGGTGTTCGCCCACCTCCTCCAGCGCCGGTACCGCCCGCTCCAGCAGTGCGCGCGCCGTCCCCCGGTCGGCCAGGTGCACGAGCAGCTCGCCGAGGACGCACAGCAGCCGGCCCTCGGCGCGCCGGTCGCCGGCCGCCCGGGCCAGGTCCAGGGCCCGTTCGGCGTGCGGGCGCCAGGCGGCCCAGTCGGAGCGCAGGCTGAGCAGTCCGCTGAGCTGGTAGACGAGCTCGCCGAGCGCGGGGGAGCCGGCGGCGCGCGCGGTGGCCAGCAGCGCCTCCCGCTCCGCCTCGTACCAGCACACCCGGTCGTCCGGGGCCGGCGCGCCCGGCCAGCGCGCCGCCACCGGGGCCAGCCGGGGCAGGAACACCGGGGCCTGGGCGTCGGCCTGGGCCAGCCAGCCGCCGAGGACCCGGTCCGTGGCCGCCGCCCAGTCCCCGGCGGAGTCCTCGGCGACGGACCGCTCGGCGGCGTGCAGCCGGACCAGGTCGTGCAGCCGGTACCGGGGCCGGCCGTGCGCGTCGGGGGCCTCCACGTCGACCAGGTGCGCGTCGGCGAGCCGGTCCAGGGCCGGGCCGGCCGGCGCGTCGAGCAGCGCGTCGACGATCCAGGCCGGTGCGGACGGCACCCCGAGCCGGGCCAGCCGGCGCAGCGCGACCGCGGCCTGCGGGTCCAGGCCGGCGTAGGACACGCCGAGGCTGGCCCGCACGGTCAGGTCGCCGGCGGTCAGCTCGTCGAGCCGGCCGCGTTCCTCGGCGAGCCGGGCGGTCAGGTCCGCCAGGCTCCACCGGGGCCGGGTGAGCAGCCGGGCGGCGGCGGTGCGCAACGCCAGCGGCAGGTGTCCGCAGTAGCCGGCCAGGGCCGCGGCCGCCGCCGGGTCGGCCGCCACCCGTTCGGGGCCGACGACCTGGGCCAGCAGGCGTACCGACTCGGCCGGTTCCATCGCGGCCACGGCCAGCACGTCGGCGGTCACCAGGCCGGGGAGCCGCGATCGGCTGGTGACGATCACCGTGGCGCCGCCGGCCACCAGCAGCGGCCGGACCTGCGCCTCGTCGGCCGCGTCGTCGAGCAGCACGAGCAGGCGCCGGTCGGCGAGCGTGCTGCGGTACAGGGCGGTGCGTTCGTCGGGATCGGCCGGCACCCCGGGCGCGCCGAGCGCGTGCAGGAACCGGCGCTGCACGTCGCCGGGGTCGACCCGGCGCAGCCCGCCGCCGAGGTTGGCGAACAGCTCCCCGTCGGGGTGCCGGGCGCGCATCCGGTGCGCGGCGTGCACGGCCAGGGTGGTCTTGCCGACGCCGGCCGGCCCGGTGACCAGGGTGAGCGTCCCCTCGGTGATCCTGACCAGTGCGTCGGACCGGCCGACGAGCGGCGCGGTGTCCGGCGGCAGGTGCCGCGGGGCGGGGGCGGGGCGCGGCAGGTCCAGGGCCGGGTCGGCGGTGGCCACGGCGCGTTCGAGTTCGCGGAGCCGGGGGCCGGGTTCGACGCCCAGTTCGGCCCAGGCGACCCGGCGGGCTTCGGCGCAGGCGGCGAGCGCGTCGGCCTGCCGGCCCGAGCGGTACAGGGCGGTGATGTGTCGGCGGCGCAGCCGTTCGCGCAGCGGGTACTCGCCGACCAGCGCGCCCAGGTCGGCCACCAGGTCGCGGTGCCGGCCCCGGGCCAGTTCGACGGCCGCCCAGTCCTCGACCGCGCCGAGCCGGCGTTCCTCCCAGCGGGTCACCGCGCTGTCGAACGCGGGGGAGTCCAGTCCCGACAGCGGCCGGCCGCGCCACAGGGCCAGGGCCGCCGACCACTCCGCCGCCGCCTCGTCCAGCCGTCCGGCGTCCCGGGCCTCGGCGGCGCGCCCGAGCCGGGCGTCGAAGACCCGCAGGTCCAGGGCTTCGGCGGGTACGTCCAGGCAGTAGCCGGCCTGCCGGGTGACCAGGTACCCGGCCCCGTCGGCGCCGAACAGCACCCGCAGCCGGCGCACCCGGTCGCGGACCTGACCGACGGCGGTGCGCGGCGGGGTCGCCCCCCACAGCACCTCGACCAGTTCGTCGACGGACAGCACCCGGCCGGCGTGCAGGGCCAGCGCGCCGACGAGCAGCTCCTGACCGCGCCCGCCGAGCGGGATCCGGGTCGGGCCGCGCCGCACCTCCAGCGCGCCGAGGACCAGGAAGTTCACCATGATCACAAAGTACTGCGCCGGCCCGGGCCGGCGTCCACCGTCGCGGCGGCGCCGCCCACCGTCGGGCGAGGGCACCGACCGCCGCCGCCGTCCACCGTCGAGCGATGGCGCCGACCGCCGCCGCCGTCCACGATCGGGCGAGGGCGCCGACCGTCGCCGTGCCGCTGTCCGCCCTCGGGCGAAGCGCAGACCGCCGCCGCGCCGCCCGCCGCCGCGCCGACCGCCGCCCGCGCCGACCGCCGTCACGCCGGCCGGCCCCAGTCCACGGCCGGAGGCCGAACCCGCCTCCGCCCCCCGGACGCCTAGACCCGCCTCGCCCGGATCACCCCGTCGTCCTGGCTGATCGTCAACCCGGTCGCCCGCCCGCCCGAACCGAGCTGGAACTCGATGTCCACGCCCCAGAACGTCGGCGGCGACACCGACGTGTACGACTTCGGCTCCAGCGGCAGCGGCGGCTGGCCGGGCAGGGTGATCGACCAGCGCCAGCCGGTACCCGTCAAGGTGATCTTCTCGCCCTTCGGGGTCTCGTAGTCGCCGCCGTACAGCTTCGTCAGCTGCTCCATGTCCGCGCCCGAGGGCCGGTAGGCGGTGGCCGTCGGCGCCTTGGGCGGGTCGGGCCAGCTCAGCTGGGTCCGGATCTCCGGCAGCAACCGGTCGATCAGCTGGGTGCCCTTGTCCGTGGCGGTCATCACCGCGATCGCCGGCCCGGGCGCGACGGTGGCGGTCACCTCGCACCGGTAGCCCTCGTTGCTGCCGGTGTGGCCGAACCGCCGGCCGGCGCCGGTGCCGGCCAGTTCGACCCCGAGCCCCCAGCCGGGCAGCTGCTCGGCGAACAGGTCCTTGGCGATCTTCACGGGCAGCAGCGGGGGCTGGTTCGGAACCGGGCCGGTGCCGGCCAGCGCGCTCTGGAGTGCCGCCGCGAACCGGACCAGGTCCGTCGGGGTGCACCACAGCCCGGCGGCGGCCAGCTCCGGGTGGATGTTCCAGCCGTTGGGCACGGGAAGGCCCCCGGCGGTGGCCGGCGCGGCGACGGCCGGTTCGGGCTGGGCGTACTGGGCGGAGAACATGCCGGCCGGCTTGAGGACCAGGTCGGTGACGAGCGTGCCGAACTCCGTACCGGTGGCGTCCTGGAGCAGCAGCTGGAGGACGGTGTACCCGCCGCCGGAGTACCGGGGGACCAGGCCCGGCAGCCCGGTGACCCGCACGGCGGAGCTGTTCGCCGGCGCGAGTCCGCCGAGGATCTGGGGCAGGCCCGGCAGCGGGGTGTTGTGCCGGTAGCCGGGGAACGCGCGCACGGTCAGCGCCCCGCCGTGGCTGAGCAGGTGCCGCAGGGTCACCCGGACCGGCCAGTCGGCGGGCGCGGGCAGCTTCCAGGACCGCAGCTTGGCGTTGATGTCCTCGTCGAGGTCGAGCCTGCCCTGTCCGACCAGGACGAGGGCCGCGACGGCCGCGACCGGCTTGCTGATCGAGGCGGCCTGGAACAGCAGCGACGGGCGGCAGCTCTGGGTGGCGGTCTCGACCTGCCCGTTGACGAGCGTGGCCACGGAGTAGACGGGGACGGCGGGGTCGGCGGTCCTGGCGACGAGACTGGCGAGCAGGGTCATGCCATCGACCCTAGAGGCATTGCTCCATTGTGGAATGTCGGATGGGGGACCGCGGTGGCCGGACCCCGGAAGGTGCCCGGCCACCGGCCCGGTCAGGTCGTGGTGACCGTCAGGGAGTCGACGAGGAAGTCCGTGCGCAGCGACGCGTCCTCCACGCTGACGAACTTCAGGGTCACCGTGCGGCCCCGGTAGCTGCTCAGGTCGACGGTGCGGGCCACGTACCCGCTGCTGGGGTTGGTGTTCGACCACGTGGCCAGGGTCGTGGTGGTCGTGCCGTCGACCACCTGCACCTTGAGCGTGTCGTAGACGGTCGGCTCGGTCTCCAGCGTGACGACCCGCAGGTAGTAGTTGAGCGTCGCGGTCGCCCCGTTCGGGACGGCGAACGACTGGGACAGCGTGTCGGTGTTGGTGCTGCCGTTGCCGCCCATCCGCGCGTACCAGGAACCCGCCTGGGCCGGGTACGCCGTGGAGTTCGTGACCACGCCGCCGGTGATCGTCCAGCTCGCGGTGCCGCTCTCGAACCCGCCGTTGGCCAGGGCGCCGCCGGGCGGGGCCTGCCGGTAGTCGATCGTGTGCGTGTACACCAGGTCGCGGGCCGCCGCCGAGGTGCTCAGCCCGGTCAGCGGCCGGTCGTCGTTGAACTCCTCACGGAACGAACTCGACCGGTACTGCCGCATGTTGTCGAACGTGCCCGCCGGCCCGCCGTCCACCTGCCGCCACAGGTCGATCAGGGAACCGGCCACCCGGCACTCGACCTGGTCGCCGTCCTCGATGTTCGTCCGGCTCGCCGGCTGTGAGGAGTCGAACGGCGTCGTGGACATCAGGTCGATGAACGCGCCGTTGGGCCAGTAGAACATGCCGTCACCCTTGGCGAAGCCGGCGACCGCGTTGGCGAACCCCTCGGTCCAGGCGCAGCTCGACCCGCTCTTGCGGTGCAGGTAGTGCGGCGACGGGCAGTCCGACGGCGGCCACCAGCCAGCGTAGAGCAGGTCCATGAAGTGGTGCCCGGTCTCGTGCAGCACCAGGTGCTCGGAGTCCGGGTCGGCGTCCATCAGCGCCACGTACTTGCCGCTCGGGCTGAAGTACGTGCCGTCGGTGCTGCCCGGCTGCCAGTGCACCGTGACCCGCGAACAGTTGCTGGTCTCCCGCGCGGTCCAGCAGTTCGTGCCCGACGCGCGGATGCCCCACAGCAGGTTCACCGTGTCGAAGGCGTGCCAACCCCGCATCTGGGTACTGGCCGGCGAGGTCGTCCCGAAGTCCTGGTCCCCGGCCGGCACGTTGCTCTTCGTGGCCGTGGTCACGGTGTACGCGGTCGAGCCGGCGTTGTTGGTGACCCGCCACAGGGCCGAGTCGGAGGTGAACTTCACCTGCAGCGCGTACATCTGGGTGACCGGCGAGGTGAAGCACAGGTTGTACTTCCCGTCCGTCCCCGTCAGCCCCGACGCGTACGTCACGGTGGACGCCGAGGACGTCGACTTCCCGGTCACGGCCACCGGCACGTTGCGCCCGGCGAGCCACGTACCCGCCGGGTTGGAGAACGTGAACGTGCCCTTCGCGCAGATCTGGCCGGCCAGCGCGGCGGAGGCCGACGCCGGGGCCAGGGCCACGGCGGCGCCGTTGCCGACCGGGCGCGCGGAGTCCACGGCCACGGCCGCGCCGTCGGTGCCGACGATGCCGGCGTGCGAGCCGCCCGCCCGGTCGCCGACGGTGAACACGGTCGTCGCGTGCGCCGCGCGCTCCGCGTCGGGCCGCGCGGCGTCGGTCAGGTCGGCCTGGATCTGGGCCGGACCGGCGCCGACGGCGGTGACCCGCAGCGACAGGGTCCGCCCCCGGGTCGACAGCGCGAACGTCTGCTCGGCGACCTGGTCGAGGCCGACCGGGCGCGGGGCGGACAGGCCCGCGCCGGTGGTCAGCCGCAGGTTCGGGGACAGCCGGACCGCCAGCCTGGCGGCGTCGACCGGGACCTGGGACCGCAGCGTGACCCGCAGGGTCGCGGACCCGCCCACGGCGGGCAGCCGGTCGAGGGTCACGTCGGCGGCGACGCAGCTGGGCGTGACCTCGCTGCGGTGGTCGGGGGAGGGGGTGGCGGAGCACGCGGTGCGCGCCACCGGATCGGCCTGCGCCGGGGAGGCGGGGGCCAGGACGACCGCGAGGGCGAGTGCGACGCCCACGGGTAGCCAACGGGAGGGTTGCATGAGGGGGCCTCTCTGAACGGTCCGGGCACGCCTGGACCGGTGAACCGTCAAGGAGGGGCCAGCTTCCACGAATCATTGATCAGACGCAATATCACACCTCAGTCGCCGGCCGGCCCGCACCGGCCACGGGGCCGTGTCCGACCTGCGGCGGACGCGGCCGGACAGCGCGCTGAACTGCGCGTTCACCCGGTGGCTCCGAGTGTGGATGGTTGTGAAAAACTCGGCGGGCACCGCGGCTGAACGCCCCGGTTCGGCGTGCCAGGCGTCCCACGGGTTGGACCGGGGTCCTCAGTAGTCGATCCTGATCGCGGCCGCGACCTTCTTCCCGTTGCTGACGATCGCGCCGCCCGCGACGTTCGACGTGGCATGGGTCAGGACGGCCTCGTTGAACGCCGCCGGCTTGAGCCCCATGGCCCGACGCTGGACGTTCAGGGCGTCGACGAGTCAAGGCGGGAATCAGCCCGACCGTCCACATCGGCGGACCCGCCCGCCCCAGACCTGGGGTCGGCCCGGGTCCGGCCGTGGTCCGCGACGCCGACGGGGATCCACCCGGTGGGTCGGGGCGCCGTGCGCCGTCGGGAGCCGGATCGCCGCGCCGCGCCTCGCCGCCCGGTCGGGCGGTTCCGCCATCAGGTGCCCCGCACCGCTGTGCCCCGCGCGCTGCACCCGGGCCGCGTACAGCAGCACCGAGGCGCTGACCGCGACGTTGAGGGAGTCGGCCCGGCCGTGCATCGGGATGGTGACCCGGGGCAGTCCGAGGTCGCGCCACCCGGAGCCCACGCCCACGCGCTCGTTGCCGACCACGAGGGCGGTCCGGCCGCCGAACCGGACCTCCGGGAACGGCACGGCGTCGCCGGGGACCGTCGCCAGGAATGTCGTGAAACCGTTGCCGCGCAACCAGTCCTGGGCGGCGGCCGGCGCGCCGAACTCGAGGACGGGCACCCGCAGGTTCATGCCCCGGCTGCCCCGGAACACCATCGGGTGCGCCAGCCGGGTCCGGCGGTTCGTCACGATCAGGCAGTCGGCCCCGCACGCGTCGGCGGTGCGCAGCAGCGTACCCAGATTGCCGGGGATCTCGATCGCGTCGGCGACGAGGACCAGCGCCTCCTCGGCCAGCGGGACGTCGGCCGGCCCCCAGGTCGGCACCGTGACCAGGGAGATCATCCCTTCGGGTTGTTCGCGGTCCCGGAGCCGGTCGAGGGTCCGCTCCGAGATCCGGAACGCCGCCGCCGCGCGGGCCGCGACCCGGGCGGCGAGCGCGCGGGCCTCGGCGGAGGTGCCGGACTCGGGGCACCACAGGAAGGTGTCCACGTGCGCGCCCAGCTCGACGAGCATCCGGTGGGCCCACAGGCCCTCGGCGACGAAGAGCTGGTGGCGCAGCGGCCCCAGGTTGCCGGCGATCTGCCGGACCTGGCGGATGAGCGGATGCTGCGCGCCGAGGCGCGGCAGGTCGGAAACGTTCATGACGAGCCTTTCGGGGAAGCCGGAAGCCGCCCACGGCGGCCGCGCGGCCGGGCGGGTGGGGGAGCGCGCCGACGGTCGGGTCGGCGGCGGGAAGGGGGCGAGGCTCGTCACAGCACCATGGGGGTGACGGTACGGACGCCGCCGGAGGCGCCTCAACCGATTTACCGCCGGCCCCCGACGTGGTGCCGGCACGCGGCGGAGCCCGTCCCCGTACCCCCTGAAAGTGCTCTTAATAGGCCACAGCGGGCGTAAACTTCGACCGTGGCGGAAGGGGCTGGCTGATGGCGGTGCCCGTCGCGGATCCCGGCAGGCGGTGGACGTCCCGCTGGTGGAGCGACTGGCGGCTCGCACCGCTCGCCCTCGGCGTCCTCGCCCTGACGGCGTGGTACGTGACCGACGCCGCCGGCCTGCCCGTGCAGAACCGGGTGTGCTGGCTGGCCCTGCTCGTCCTGCACGGCTGGGCCCTGGCCCTGGCGCCCGGGATCGCCCGCCGGGCCGTGTCACCCGGTCACCGCCGGATGTGGTGGGCCGCGACGGCCGCGCTGGCCTGCTTCCTGCTCGGCGACGTGGCGCAGCTCGTGGCGATCCTGTCCGGGCCGACGACGACCGCGACCGTGACCGGGGTCCCCGCGCAGGCCGTCCTGGTGACCCTCGGCGTGGTGCTCTTCCTGCTCGGCACGCTGGCCACCCCGCTCGGCCTGTCCTCGCCCGGGGAACGGCTGCGGTTCTGGTTCGACCTGGGCACCGTGATGGCCGCAGGACTGGCCTGGGGGTTCTACCTCGCCGCCCGACCCACCCTCGACCTGCGCTCGGCGCCCGAACTCATCGGCACGCCCGTGCTGTTCCTGGTCGAACTGTTCGCCATCACTCGGCTCGTCCTGAGCCGGGATCCGCCCTTCACCCGGGCCGCGGGAACGCTGTCGGTGGCCGCGGCGGTCCTGGAGACGTCGATCCAGGCGACCGGTGGGTTCGCCTGGGCGGAGAACGACCGGTTGAACCTGCTGCTCGCCGCGACGGTGGTCGCCAACGCGCTGGTGACGGCGGCCGTCGTCGTCCAGTTCCACGAGCTGTCCGAGGACCGCCGCGGTCGGTCGCCCAGGCGCCGGTTCAGCCTGCTGCCCTACGCCGCCATCGCCAGCGTGTACGTCGTCCTCGTGCTCACCCTGGTGCGCAACGGCCTGGACCTGCGCGCCTGGGCGGCCGTCGCGGGCGCGTTCCTCTGTACCCTGCTGGTCGTCGTCCGGCAGGTCCTCGCGTTCCGGGACAACGAGCGCCTGGTCCACGAACTCAGCGCCGAGGTCGGGCGGCGGCAACGGCTGGCGGCGGCGCTGCGCCACCAGGCCTACCACGACCGGTTGACGGGACTGGGTAACCGGGCGTTGTTCACCGAGTTCCTGACCGAGGCCGTCGCGCGCGGCGGGGCCGGCGGTACGGCCGTGGTCATCATCGACCTGGACGACTTCAAGCCGGTCAACGACCGGTTCGGCCACCGGGCCGGTGACGAGCTGCTGGTCACGATCGCCGCGCGGCTGCGGCGGTGCGTCCGGGACACCGACGTGCTGGCGCGGCTCGGCGGGGACGAGTTCGGGGTCGTGGTCACCGACCCGGACCCGGCGGTGGTCGCGGCCATCGCCGAGCGGATCGTGGCGGCGGTGGCCGTCCCGTGCCCGGTCGCCGGCGAGCGGGTGGTGGTGGGCGCGAGTGTCGGCGCCGCGATCGACCGCACCGGGCGGCAGGACGCCGACGCGCTGCTGCACGCGGCGGACTCGGCGATGTACGCGGCGAAGAAGGACGGCAAGAACTCCGCCCGGGTGGTCGCCCTCGACGGCGGCGCCTGAGGATTGTGCCCTCGCCATACCTAGAACTACTATGCATCGTAGATCTAGGGTCAGGGAGTCGGATGCGTATCACCAAGGACCTCGTCGCGGCCTCGGCCACCCCGCTCGTGCTGGGCATCCTCGCCGAGGGGGAGAGCTACGGCTACGCGATCCTCAAGCAGGTCAACGAGCTGTCCGGCGGCCAACTGGAGTGGACCGACGGCCTGCTCTACCCGCTGCTGCACCGCCTGGAGCGCCTCGGCCACGTCGATGCCACCTGGGACACCCCGCCCGGTGGCCGCCGCCGCAAGTACTACCGGATCACCGACCAGGGCCGGGCGGAGCTCGCCGAGCAGCGTCGCCAGTGGGCCGCGGTCATCGACACCCTGCGGGGCGTCTGGAACTCGACACAGTCCATCGGGCCCGTCGTGGCACCGGCATGGGAGGCGGGACGATGACCGTCGACAACGACCTCAAGGGTCAGATCGCCGAGTGGCGGGCGTACATGCACCGCCGCCGGGAGCTGGACCACGCCGACGCCGAGGAGCTGGAGGACCACCTGCGCAGCCGGATCGCCGAGCTGACGGAGGCGGGCCTGCGGTCCGACGAGGCGTTCCTGATCGCCGTCAAACGGATGGGCGGCCTCGACGAGCTGTCCCGGGAGTTCGCGCGCGAGCACTCCGAGCGGCTGTGGAAGCAGCTCGTGCTGCCCGGGGAGCCGGACGCGCCCGCCGCGGCCCGTACCCGTCGCGAACTGCCCGTGATGGTGCTCTGCGCGGCCGTCGCGGCCCTCTCGGTCAAGCTGCCGGGCTGGTTCGGGGTCGACATGGACGACGACGCCGGCTTCTACGCGCGCAACGCCAGCCTCTTCGCCCTCCCGGCGCTGGCCGCCTACTTCGCCTGGCAGCGCCGGGTCGGGGTGCGCGTCATCGCGGTCCTGGCGGCGCTGTTCGTCGTCGGCGCGTTCGGCGCGAACGCCTACCGGCTGGCCGACGACTCGCAGTCCATCGCGCTCACCGCGATCCACCTGCCGCTCGCGCTCTGGCTGGTCGTCGGCGTCGCGTACGTGGGCGGGGACTGGCGCTCGGGCCGGCGGCGGATGGACTTCATCCGGTTCACCGGGGAGTGGCTGATCTACTTCGTCCTCATCGCGCTGGGCGGCGGCGTGCTGACCGCGTTCACGGTGGGCACCTTCAACGCGATCGGCCTGAACGCCGAGGGGTTCATCTCGTCGTGGCTGGTGCCGTGCGGGGCCTCGGCCGCGGTCGTCGTGGCGGCCTGGCTCGTGGAGGCCAAGCAGAGCGTCATCGAGAACATGGCGCCGGTGCTGACCCGGGTGTTCACGCCGCTGTTCGCGGCCGCCCTGCTGGCGTTCCTGGTCGCGATCGTGTGGACCAACAACGGGATCGACGTGGAGCGCGAGGCGCTCATCCTGTTCGACCTGCTGCTCGTCGTCGTCCTGGGCCTGCTGCTGTACTCCCTCTCCGCCCGGGACCTCACCGCCCGGCCGGGTGTCTTCGACCGGTTGCAGCTCGCCCTCGTCGTCAGCGCCCTGGTCATCGACATCCTGGTGCTGCTCGCCATCACGGGTCGGATCACCGAGTTCGGCTTCACGCCCAACAAGTCCGCGGCGCTGGGTGAGAACGTCATCCTGCTCACGAACCTGGCATGGTCGGCGTGGCTGTTCCTCGGGTTCGTGCGCGGCAAGCTGCCGTTCGCCCGGTTGGAGAACTGGCAGACCCGGTACGTGTTCGTGTACGCGGCCTGGGCCTGGACGGTCGTGCTCGTCTTCCCGCTGGTGTTCCGCTTCGCCTAGCCGCCCGGATTCCCCCTGGCCGACGACCGGGGGGAATCCGGGCAGTCAATACATTTGCCCAATATGGGTACGTGGTCCGGTCGGGTGGTCGACGATGGTCCGAGGTGACCGACACGACCGGAGGACCTCATGAGAGTGCTGTTCGCGATCGGCGCGTTCGCGGCCGTGACCCTGGTGCCCGCGGCTCCCGCCCAGGCGGAGGCCCCGCGCGGGTTCTGTGACTGGCAGCCGCCCATCAGCACGGGCAAGCTGGGCCATCCGACGTTCTTCGAAGTCAAGATCAAGACCGGGCCGAGCGCGTACTGTCCGGGCATCGCCAGCGCCCTGCCCGAGGACCGGCTCATCTACTGGTGCTACGGCCAGGGCGAGGACGGCACCGCCTGGACGTACCTGACGAAGCTCCAGGACGGCACCACCGGCTGGACCCGCAGCGAGCACCTGGTCGAGGGCGGCGCGCAGAACGCGTGCGAGTGAGTCGGGGTGATCTCGACGCTGATCGTCGTCGTGGGCGTGGTCAGCATCGTGGCCGTCGCCGCGCTCTCCGGCCGCCTCGGCCTCGCGGCCCCTCTCCTGCTCGTCCTCGTCGGCGGCGGACTCGGCTTCGTGCCGGGCGTGCCCGCCGTGCACGTCGAGCCCGAGCTGATCCTGGCCGGGGTGCTGCCCCCGCTGCTCTACTCGGCCGCCGTGAACATGCCCGCCACCGACTTCCGCCGCAACTTCGGCGTGATCAGCGGCCTGGCGGTCGTACTGGTCGTGGTCACCACGCTCGGCGTCGGTTGGGTGCTGCACGCGCTCGTCCCCGGCCTCGGCTGGCCGGCGGCGCTGGCGATCGGCGCGGTGGTCAGCCCCACCGACGCGGTCGCGGCCACCTCCGTCGGCCGGCGACTCGGTCTGCCGTCCCGGCTGCTGACCATCCTGGAGGGCGAGGGCCTGGTCAACGACGCGTCCGCCCTGGTACTGCTGCGCTCGGCGGTCGCGGCGATGGCCGGGGCGGCGTCGGTCTGGGGCACGATCGGAAGATTCGGGTACGCGGTACTCGTCGCCACGGCGCTCGGCCTGCTCCTCGGCGTGGTCGCCGTCCGGGTCCGGGCGATGCTCGGCGACGCGGTGCTGAGTACGGCGGTGTCGTTCGTCGTGCCGTTCGTCGCCTACTGGCCGGCGGAGGAGCTCGGCGCGTCCGGCGTCCTCGCGGTGGTCGTCACCGGGATCGTCATCGGCCACCTCGGTCCGCGCCGGCTGTCCGCCCGCGACCGGCTCACCGAGACCACCAACTGGCGGACCATCTCCTTTCTGCTCGAAGGCGCGATCTTCCTCCTGATGGGTCTGAGCCTCGCGCCGCTCGTGGACGAGGTCGACCGCGGTGCCGACGGCCTCGGACGCAGCCTGCTCCTCGGCCTCGCGCTCACCGCGCTGGTCGTCGTGTTCCGGATCGCCTTCATCCCGCCCCTGATGGCCCTGGTCCGCCGCGACGAACGCCGCGCCGCCGGCACCCAGCCCCGACTCGACCAGCTCCAGTCCGCCCTCGACGGGGGCAGGTGGGCCGACCGGCCAGCCAGGGACCTCGCCCGGTTCCAGCGCCGGATCACCCGGGTCGGCGCCGACGCCCAGTTCAAGCTGAGCCAGGGCCTCGGCTGGCGCGGCGCGGTCGTCCTCGCCTGGTCGGGCATGCGCGGCGCGATCACCGTCGCCGCCGCCCAGACCCTGCCCGCCGACACCCCGCACCGGGCCCAGCTGCTGCTGATCGCCTACGTCGTCGCCGCGGCCACCCTGCTCACCCAGGGCCTGACCCTGCCCGCCGTGATCCGGGCGGCCCGGGTGCCGCGGGACGACCCGGCGGAGCTGCGCGAGGAGTACGAACGCCTCATCGGGGAGCTGTCGGCCTCCGGCGCCGCGGCCCTCGGGCGGGTCGAGGCGGACCCCGTACTCCTGGACCGGGTCCGCGCCGACGCCGGGATCCGCGACCGGCCGTCCGAGTCGCACCCGACCGGCCCCGGCCGCGAGCAGTACCGGGAGCTGATGCTCCTGGTCCTCGACGCCCAGCGGCGCACCCTGCTCGACGACCGCTCGGACGGCACCTACCGCTCGGCGACCCTGGACCGGGCCCTCCGCCACCTGGACGGCCAGGAGCTCACCCTCCGACCCCGCAGCTGAGCACCGACACCCCGGGGGCCGGAAGCCCGGCCGCGTTGTCCACCGACCCGCCACGATCGCGCCCTCGGCACCCGCCTCAGTCGCGGGTCCAGCGCTGAATGGCCTGCCCGTCGCACGTGGCGAGCACCACGAACGTCCCGTTGCCGGTGCCGCCCCCGGACGGGGCCACGCACAGGCCCGAGCCGACGCCCCGCAGCGAGCCGTCCGCCTGGAACGTCCACCGCTGGTTGGTGCCGCCGTGGCAGCTGTAGAGGATGACGCTGGTGCCCGGCGAGGTCCCGCCGCCGTTCGCGTCGAGGCACTTGCCGCCGATGGTCAGGGCGTTGGCGGCGGTGGCCGTCCACTTCTGGTTGGCGGCCCCGGTGCAGTCCCAGATCTCCATCCGGGTGCCGTTGGTGGTGTTGCCGGCCGGGTCGTCGAGGCACCGCCCGGAGCCGGTGTTCCTCACGATCGCGCCGGGAGCCGCCGTGGGCGTCGGCGTGCCGCCTCCGATCCAACCCCGGGTGACGCGGGTACCGTTGCCGGCCGCCTCCGACCGGTAGTTGGCCCGACCGGTGCAGTTGCCGTACTCGTAGTTGGCCCGGGTGCCGCCGGTCAGGTTCCCGTCGGTGGACGTGGGCCCGCCGAAGACCACATCGATCCTGGCGAGCTTGGAGCAGTCCTCCGGGGCGCTGTAGTACTCGACGAACCCGCTGTGGGCGGCGTTGAGGTTGCCGCTGTTGGCGGGGTTCCGCCACGTGCCGATGTGGGTGGCGACCCCGCTGACCGTGTCGGTGGCCGTACCCGTCCAGGTGTCGGTCCCGGTGCGGGCCACGGTGAGCGTGTAGGTGTGCCCGTAGACGGCGTCGAACTCGTAGCCGCAGCTGACCCCGGGGCCGCCGTCGGCTCCGGCGTGACAGTTCGGGTCGGTGGTGGTGGCGCCGCTCTGGAAGCTGGAGAACACGCCGCGCAGCCGCTCGCGGCCGTTGAGGTTCGCCCGGGGCTGCAGGCCGGTGTACCCGCCGGTGCCCGCGTTCGTGAAGTTGAACTGCTGGGCGAAGTACGTACCGGCGGCGTGCACCGTGGCGGGGCTGACCGTGATCGGGAAGCTGACGTTGGTCAGGCCCGCCGACGGGGCGCCCGGGACGGACCAGCTCACGCTGACGTTGCCGCCGTAGGTCTGCGCGGCGGCCGGTACCGCCGACGCGACCAGGACCGCGAGCCCCGCGGCGACCGCGAGGACGGATCCGCCGGTGATGATTCCTGTTCGACTGCGCGTGTGGGACATGCCTTCTCCTTCTGAGGGGTGGGTGCCGCGCCGCGCGGGTGGCCGCCCGCGCGGCGCGATCGGCACCGCGCTCAGGGCCTGTGCCGACGGGTGGTCGTTCGAGGGGCCGTCGGAGTCCGCGAGGGGTTGTTCCTGTCCCATTGACGAACGCCATGAATATTCATGTCAATGGATCGCCTGAACCGAGCGGGATCGCGCAGGGATTGAGCGGCCCCGGTGCGCGTTCCGGCGGAACCTGATCGATGATGGCCGCTTCGCCGAGCTTTTTGTAAGGGGACTGTTCGGGCTGTCCCGGATGGACCGGTTCACGGAAGACCCTCTGGTGCGTTCACCGGCACCCTCGCCCAGATCCTGGCCCAACCCGGCGTCTGGTCCTCCCGGCAGACGGGCCGGGCCGGAACACCCACCACGATCAACGTCGGCCGGACCGGGCGCTACGTCCGGGTGCAACTGACGTCCACGAACCAGGCACTGTCCCTCGCGGAGGTGGTGGTGAACCCCGCCTGACAACCCGCCGGCGCAGTCCGGCGTCGACGATCCGCGCGGGCCGGGTCGTCGACGCCGGCGCGGCACCCGGCCGCTGTGCTCCCGCCGCGGGGACCGACCGTGCCCAATAGTTCACGTTGTCTTGACTCGTGGAAGTGTGAACAGACAACGTAGCCGTCACCCCTTTCATTCACCTCTGTGGATTTTCTGGAGGACGGCGATGAGAACAACCCCTGCTCGACGCCTGCTCTGCGCCCTCGCCCTGGTCGTACCCGTGTTCGCCGCGATCGGCCCCTCGGCCACGACGGCCGCCGCACCGCCCGCCGAGTCCGTACCCCAGGCCCGGACCGTCGGCGAGGAACTACCCCTGTCCGCGCGGATCGACTACACAGCCGGCGCGCGGGCCGCCGCCCACGAGGTCCGCCATCCCGGCGCGGCCTACGTGAAGGTGCACTTCTCGGCCCTCAAGCTCGCCCGGGGCGACTACATCACGGTGGCCAACCCGGCCGGCACCGAGGTGCACACCTACCACGGCACCCGCGCCGACGGGGACGCCGACGTCACCCTGCACGGCCGCGCCGGCTTCGCGGCCATGTCGGTCGACGGGGACACGGCGGTCGTGACCCTGCACTCCACCCGGCGCGGCGCGGACGCGGCGGACCTGGCCCGGCGCGACTACGGCGCCCGGATCGACGGCTACTGGCGGGGCCTGACCCCCGCGGAGATCACCGCCGCCAACCCGAGCCTGTCCAGCGTGTGCAGCACCGACGCGCGCCGGGACGCGGTGTGCTACCAGACCAGCCACCCGACCGAGTCGACCCGGGCGAAGGCCGTCGCGCGGCTCCTGATCGGCGGCGGCGGCCTGTGCACCACGTGGCGGGTCGGTTCCACCAACCGGCTGCTCACCAACAAGCACTGCTTCTCCACCCAGTCCGAGGTGTCGAGCAGTGAGGTGCAGTTCAACTACCAGTGCGCCACGTGCGGCGGCAACAACCCCGGCGCGGGTACGAAGGTCAGCGGCGCGACCCTGATCAAGGTCGCCCCGGGCAGCTCCAGTCAGCTCGACTACGCGCTGTACTCCGTGAACAACTTCGCCAACATCTCCAGCTTCGGCTACCTGGTGCTGGAGACCACGGCCTCGACGAACGGCACCCGGATCTACATCCCCGGCCACGGCGACGGCTCGCCCAAGCGGGTGTCCATCTACGAGGACACCCAGGGCGGGACGAACTGCACGGTCAAGAACGCCAACTACAACACCTACAACATCTCGTACTCGTGTGACACGTCCGGCGGCAACTCCGGCTCGCCGGTGCTGAACGCGAACCACAAGGTGGTCGCCCTGCACCACCTGGGCGGCTGCCCGAGCAACCAGGGCGCGAAGATCCACCTGATCTACAACGAGATCCGCACCGACATCGTCAACAGCTGACCGGCGGGCGGCTCCTCCTCCGGCCGCCGGGTCGGGGGAGGGGCACGTCCGTGCGCGCGGGGCCCGGTACCCGTCCGCGCTGCCTTGCCGCTGGCATAAGCGCAGGTTAAAGGCATATCGGTATCCGGGAACGGCTGGACAGCGCCAGTCGATGCGGCGATATTGGGGGGTGCGCGCGACCGCCCCCGACGGCGGTCACCACGGGGCGCGACCGCTGCGACCCAGGGGGCGCCGATGCCGCCGACTCCGCCGACCGGCCGGCACCTGACCAGGGTGCTGCGGACCGGGACGTTCGCCGAGGCCCTGGACGCCGCGATCACGGCGCGCGGCCTGACCCTCGACCGGCTGCGGTACCACCTGGCGGAGCGCGGGGTCACGGTCAGCCAGACCACGCTGAGCTACTGGCGGCGCAACCGCTCCCGCCCCGAACGGGGCACGTCACTGCGGGCCGTGGGGGAGCTGGAGTCCCTGCTGGGCCTGCCGGCCGCCTCCCTGGTGGCGCTGCTCGGCCCGCCCCGGCCCCGGGGCAGGTGGCTCAACGGCAGCGACCGCGACTACCTGTGGCCCAGCGGCGCGCCCGTCATGGCCCAGCTGGACGCCGAACCGCGCGGCCGCTTCGACCTCGTGTCCACCCACGAGGTGCTGACGGTGGCCGCCGACCGTTCGGAGCACAGCGTGCTGTGCCGGCCGGTGCTGCGTTCCCTGCGGGACCGGGCGGACCGGTGCCTGGTCTTCCACCAGGCGGAGGACCCCGACCAGGCGCCACCGGACATCGTGGACACCCGGTCCTGCGCCGTGGGCCGGACCCGCTACGATCCCGAACTCAGGCTGCTGGCCGTGGAACTGCTGTTCGACCGGACCCTGGCGGAGGGGGAGGACACCGTCATCGAGTACGGGTACCGGTTCGCGCCCGGCAAGCCGATGGACTACTTCCACACCCGCCTGCACAGCGCGACCCGGGAGTACGTGCTGCAGGCCCGGTTCCTCGGCGACGCCCCGACCCGGTGCCACAGCTACCGGCGGTCCAGCCTCGCGGGGCCCGACCAGGACTCCCGGCCGCTGTCGATCGGCTCCTCCAACACGGCCGTCCTGGTCGAGCGGGACCTGTCCCCGGGCCTGTGCGGGATGCGCTGGGAGTGGTGAGGACCCGCCGAGGGGTCGACCAAACTTTCCATCTCCGACACCCGGCCCCTGACCCGGTACCCAAACTGTGGAATTTCAAGTCTTTGACCTGCTGAAACGCCGCCAAACTGTGGACAATGCCCGGGCCTGGGCGCGCCGGGATCACAGTATTGACCGGGGCGCAAGTCGGGTGGGGTGTGATATTGCACTGAGCTGAGCGCGGTGCGCATCATGGTGCGTCCACCCCCTCAGTCGGACGGCGGTGCTCGGACCGCCGTCAGGAAAGGCACCCCTCATGTCTTCCAGACACCTCCGGCGCGTCGTCGCCACGGCGGTCGCGGCGGCGTTCTGCGCCGTCCTGGCCCCGCTGGCCACGGCCTCCGCGGAAACCGTCCAGTCCTGTGTGGCGCCGGGCGGCGCCCACCCCCGTTCGGAGGCCCCGCGCCCCTGCGTGACCGCCGACGTCACCCTCGACCGGCTGCCCGCCGTCGGTGAGACCGCGACCGTGCGGGTCACGCTGGGCTCCCAGGTCGACATCTCCCGCGCCCGGCTGTCCGTCCAGCTGCCCGCCACCCTGCGCCTGAGCAACGGCGGGTCCGGCCTGTCGGCCCCTCGGACGGTCGGCCCGAACCAGGTGTCGGAGCGGACGTTCGCCCTGTCCCGGAAGGGACGGACCGTCACCTTCACGGTCACGGCGCTGGCCGCCGGTCCGGCGCAGATCGAGGCCGCGGTGACCGACCTGGACGCCGTGACCCCCGACCGGTCCGGACGCGGCTCCGCCCTGCTCACCGTCGGTGACCGCCCCGGCAGCTCGCGGGCCGGCGTGACCGGCGAGGACGCCGCGGCCGTCACCCTCGCGCCCGGCACCGGCCCCGCGAAGGTCGCGCCGTCGCTGGCGCCGTCGGCCGTACCCGGCCAGATCTGTGCCAAGGGCGCCTTCTCGGTGTCCGACAAGGCCGGTACGTGGCTGGCCGGGCGCAACATCCCGGTCACCGTCCTGGGCAAGGCCACCTCGTCCTCGGCCACCCAGACGTACGGCACGGGCCTGACGTCCAGCACGGACGGCTCGTACTCCGTCTGCTTCAACGCCTCGGCGACCCTGTACCAGCTGTGGGTGCAGTTCAGCACCAACGGCTCCCTGTGGCGGGTCACCAACAACGCCGGCAACAGCACCTACACGGTGACCACCACGGCGAAGTCCAACGTGCCGTCCGGCACCGACCAGGCCTTCGGGACGACCACCCCCTCCGCGACCCACATGCGCGGCTGGCACGCGTTCGACACCCTGAACCTGCTGTGGTTCGGCCGGGGCTCGAGCACCAACTGCTGGACGGCGCGCGAGTCCAGCGCCTGCACGAAGATCACCCTGCACTGGCAGCCGGGCAGCACCGACGGCACGTACTTCGACAACTCGGTGCCCGTCGGGCAGCGCTACGTGGCGTTCGCCGACGCGGACCCCGACTCCGAGCACCTGGTCCTGCACGAGGCCGGGCACGCGTTCATGGACCTGCTCTACGCCGGCTGGTGGCCCGCGAGCGACTGCCCGAGCCCGCACTACCTGCACCTGCGCTCCGGGAACATGTGCGCCTGGACCGAGGGCTTCGCCAACGCCATCGCCGGCTACCTCAAGGGCGACGGCCGGTTCTACTGGGCCAACGGCGCCTACGCCGACCTGATGCAGACCGCCTGGAACAACCCGAACCAGACCGCCAGCAACACCAACCCCCAGGACGGCGAGACCGTCGAGCTCCGGGTGGCCGGCGCGATCATCGACCTGTGGCGCAACGTGGACGGCGGCCCGGCGGGCACGTTCGACAACATGCGGCAGTACCAGTCGACCTCGTTCCGGGAGTGGTTCACGCTCGACCGGCCGCTGACAGGGCTGAGCACCAGCGCCGCCGCCCGCGACCTCGTGTACACCCACACGATCGACTACCGCACCACCACCCCCGGCGGCGGCCTGGTCAACGGCGGTTTCGAGAGCGGCACCGCGAACTGGACCATCACCGGCGGCGTCGTCGGCAACTGGACCACCTACCCGGCCCAGGCCGGCTCCTGGTACGCGTGGATGGGCGGCAACGGCTCCGCCAACACCGACACGCTGAGCCAGCAGATCACCGTCCCGTCGACCGGGACGTCGGCGACCCTCAACTACCAGCTGCGGATCGTCACCCAGGAGACCGGCAGCACCGTCTACGACACGTTCAAGGTGCAGGTCGTCGACGGCGGCACCACGACGACCCTCGCGACGTTCTCCAACGCCAACCCCAGCGCCGGGTACGTCGCCCGCTCCGTCAACCTCAGCGGCTACCGCGGGAAGACGGTCACCCTGAAGTTCGTCAGCGTCGAGGACACCAACCTGCGGACCGACTTCCTGCTCGACAGCCTCACCCTCACCACCGCGTGACCGGGCGGGCGGGCCGCACCCCTTGCGGCCCGCCCGCTACGACGGGGCCGGGCCGGCCGCGATGAACGTCGCCACGACCGCCGCCACCGCCGCCAGGATCCCGGCCGCCGGGACCAGCGCCGACGAGGCGGACCGCCCGCCCGACAGGCTCCGCACGCCGAAGAACACGGCCAGGGCCACCGGCACCGCGACTCCGTAGGCCAGGACCGTGACCGTGGCCGGGCGCGCCCCCGGACCGGCGGTGCCGACGACGGCGACGAGCACGGCGGCCACCAGCCAGGCGAACAGGCCGAAGCCGAGGGACAGCCAGTCGCCGCCCGCCCGGCGGCCGGGTGGCGGGCGACGCGCCGTACCGGGGGCCTCGGGGGGCCGGCGCAGCGCGTTGACCAGCCCGGCGGCGGCGGCCAGTACCCCGCTCACCGCCGTCGCGAGCGCGGCGACCCCGTCTACCGTGGACATCCGCCCATGATCCCAGGCGGACGGGCCGCGGACCCGTCGACAATCCGACCGATCGCCGGCCCATCCGGCGGCCCGCAATCCATTTTAGACACCCGATCCGGAATATGATGCGGCCATGGCGGTTCGCAATGCCAGGCCCCGGCAACCTGCCCCTTCCCAACCCCCCGTGCCCCCGGCCGGACCGTCCGGCCCCCGGCACGTCGGCCTGATCTTCGCCGCCGTACTGGTCCTGGCGGCCACGGTCATCGTCGGCGCCGTCCTGGTCAGCCGCCCGGAACCGGCCACGGTCCGCCTGGCCGGCAGCCTGGGCATGTTCAACGACCCCGAGGTGCGCCGCGTGCTCGCCGGGCACGGGCTGCGGGTCGAGCAGACCGAGTTCGGCACTCGGCAGATCGCGGAGAGCGTGGACCTGTCGCAGTACGACATCGTGGTGTCCGCCAGCACGGTGGCCGCCGAGCACCTGGAGGGCAGGCTCGGTCGCCGGACCGCCCGGTACTCGCCGTTCTCCTCCCCGATGGCCGTGGCCAGTTACACCCGGATCGTGGAGCTGCTCCGCAAGGTCGGGGTCGCCGAACTCCAACCGGACGGCACCTGGGTCTTCGACGTGTCCGCCTATCTGCGACTGGTGGCGGCGAGGACCCGGTGGTCGCAGATAGGCGGCAACACGACCTACCCGAACCCGAACCGGGTGCTGCTGGCCACGACGAATCCGGCGTACTCCAACTCGGCCGAGATGTTCGTCGCGATCACCAGCCACGTCCTCAACGGCGGCGAGGTGATCGCCGACGAGGCCGCGGCGGACCGGGTCCTGCCCCAGATCGCCCCGTGCTTCTCGGCCCAGGGCAATCTGCCGGTCAAGACCGCCGACCTGTTCCGCGAGTTCCTGGTCGGGCGCGACCTGGGGCCGGCGGTGCCGATGGCGCTGGTCTACGAGAACGACTTCGTGGCGGGCCGGATCTCCGAGCCCGGCTCCATGACCGACGACATGGTGCTGCTCTACCCGAGGCCGAACATCCTGCCGGCCCACGTCTTCACCCCGCTCACCCCGGCCGGCGAGAAGCTGGGCCGGCTCCTGAACGCGGACCCGGATCTCCAGCGCATGGCCCGCGACAGGTGGGGCTACCGCACGAACACCGGCGACTACCAGGCCGACATGGCCAGGCACGGGCTGACCGTCGCCCGCACCCTGACCACCGTCAACCCGCCCAAGGGCCACCTCCTCGAACGGCTCGTCGATGCGATCGTCCCGAGGTAGCCGCGGCTGGTGGCGGGCCGGACTGGTCGCGCTGCTGCTCGCCGGGGTGTGCGCGGTCGACGGCGACGGGCCCGGGGCCGCCGACGGACCGGCCGGCGAACCCTGGACGCTGCGGGTGCTGGCCGGCGACGAACTGGCCGACCTGGCACCGGTGCTGGACCGGGCGGCCGCCGCCACCGGGGTCACGGTCCGGTTCGGGCACGCGGGGAGCCGGGAGATCGCCCGCCGGGTGGCGACGGGACGGGGCCTCGACGGGTACGACGCCGTGTGGCCGGCCTCCGACGACTATCTGACCGTGTCGCCGGGCGCCATGGGCCGGCTGGGCGCGCGTACCCAGATCACGTCCTCGCCCGTGATCCTCGGACTGCGGACCTCCGTCGCTCGCCAGCTCGGCTGGGACGCCCGGCCGGTGAGCTGGTCGGACATCGCCGCCGCCGGGGGAGCGCACCGGTTCGGCTTCGCGATGAGCGACCCGCACGACTCGCACTCGGCGGTCTCCGCCCTGCTCGGCGCGGCCACCGCGCTGGCCGGTGAGGGGGCGGCGCTGCGGCGCGACGACGTGGTCCGGGCCAGCCGGCCGCTGCGGGACCTGTTCGGCGCGCAGACCCTGCGGGTCGCCGGCTCGGGGGAGCTGTCCGACGCGTTCGCCCGGCACCAGGGCCAGGTGCCCGCCGTCGACGGCCTGTTCGACTACGAGTCGGAGCTGCTGGCCCTCAACGCCTCGGGGGCGCTGCGCGAGCCCCTGACCCTGGTCTACCCCACCGACGGGGTCGTCACCGCCCACTACCCGCTGAGCCTGCTGGCCTCCGCGTCGCCCGGCGCGAGGAACGCCTACGTCCGGCTGGTGCGGTACCTGCGCTCCCCGGCCGTGCAGCGCGAGATCATGCGGGACACCCGGCGGCGGCCCGCGGTGCCGGCGGTCCGCCCGGACGCGGGATTCGGCGACCACCGGATCTTCGAACTGCCGTTCCCGGGCAGCGCCGCCGTCATCGACGACCTGGTCGACGCGTACGAGGGCACCCTGCGCCGACCCGCCCGCACGGTGTACGTCCTCGACACCTCCGGCTCGATGGCCGGCCCCCGGCTGGCCGACCTGCGGGCCGCCCTGAACGTCCTGACCGGCGCGGGGCAGGGGGTGGGGCCGGTTCCGGGACCCGGTCCGGGGGCGGGGCCCGGGGCGCGGTTCCGGGAACGCGAGCAGACCACCCTGCTGCCGTTCGGTGCCCAGCCCTCCCCGGCGACCACGTTCGACCTGCCGCCGGAGGACCCGGGGCCGGTACTGGACCGGATCCGGGCGTTCGGCGAGGGGCTGTCCGCCGCGGGGGGCACGGCCATCTACGACGCGCTGGTCGAGGCGTACCGCGTGCTGGCCGGCCAGGCGGCGGCGGACCCGGACCGGATCACCTCGATCGTGCTGCTCACCGACGGGGAGAACACCACGGGCCGGGATCTGGCCGCTTTCGTGGCGTTCCATGGCGGGCTGCCGCCGGAGCTGCGGTCGGTGCCGGTCTATCCGGTGCTGTTCGCCGACAGCGACGCCGCCCGGATGCGGGTCCTCGCCGAGCTGACCGGGGGCCGGACGTTCGACGCCCGGACGGAGCCGCTGGGCGCGGTGTTCGCGGCGATCCGCGGCCACCAGTAGCCGCCGCCGTCGGCGAATGCGCGGCGACCCGGATCGGCGACCCGGATCACATTGAACACGTTCAACCGCCGATGGTAACTTGAACGCGTTCAAGAAAAGGGGACGCCATGACCATTCTCGTCAACCTGATCGTCACCCTCGGCATGCTCGTCATCCTGCCCCTCGGCCTCCGGCTCCTCGACCTGCCGCCGGCCCTGCGCACCTTCTGGCCGCTGGCGGCGGTGCCCGGCGCGATCAGCCTGTGGCTCCCGCGCGGGGAGACGGCGGCGGCGCTGGCGGCGGCGTACCTCATGATGACCGTGGTCGTCGCCTTCCAGGCCGTGCGGCGGGTCGGCTGGGGCCCCCGGGAACTCGCGATCCGCACCGCCCTGGTCAGCCCCGTGATCGCGGCCACCGCGCTGCTCGCCGAACGCGCCGGCGTCGCCCTGTTCGGCTTCGACCTGGAGATCCTCGCGCTCACGGTGCCGCACTTCCACTACGCCGGGTTCACCGCCGCCCTCGTCGCCGGCCTGGTCTGCCGGGCCGAACGGGACTCGACGGTCGCCCGGATCGCCGCCCTCACCGTCCCGGTCGGCACCGAGATCGTCCTCATCGGGTACTTCGTCGACGACCGCGTCGAACTCCTCGGCGCGCTCGTCCTCACCGCCGGCATGTGGCTCGTCGGTTGGCTGCTGTGGCGGGACGGGATCCTGTTCCGGATCAGCTCGGCCGTGCTCGTGGTCACCATGGCGCTCGCGGTGGTCTGGGCGGCCGGAGAGGCGTTCGGCACCCCGCACCCCGGGCTGACCTGGATGGCCGCCACCCACGGGCTCGGCAACGCGCTCGGCTTCGCCCTCTGCGGACTGCTCGCCTGGAAGAAGGAGCTGGTATGACCGGCCACAGCTACGCAGAGGTCGGCGCGACGGAACACTGGCCGCTCCCCGAGGGGTACGGGCACCTGCGGGTCCGCACCGCCCTCGGCCCGATCGACCTCGACGCCGCCACCGAGGACCTGTTCGGCTGGCGGATGCACCGGGCGATCCCGGTGGGTATCGCGACCACCGGACGGGCAGCCCCCGGGCTGGACGTGACCGTCCGGCTGGGGTTCGTGCTCGCGCCGTGCCGGGTGGTGTGGACCGTGGAGGAGCCCGACCGCCGCGGCTGGGCGTACGGGACCCTGGCGGGGCATCCGGAGCACGGGGAGGAGTCGTTCGTCCTGGAGCGGGACGGCGACGGGCACGTGTGGCTCACGGTGACCCTGTTCAGCCGGCCGGCCGTGTGGTGGGCGCGCCTCGCCGGCCCGCTGGTGCCGGTGGCGCAGCGGGTCTACGCGAAGCGGTGCGCCGCGGCGCTGCGGGGGCTGGCGCGGCGGCGGGTGGCGACCCGGTAGGTGCACCTTCTGCCTCCACAGTCGACAGTGGGTAGCCATCACCCTACGCTGGGGGTTCGCTCACTGACAGGAGTGGTCCGATGCCCTCTGGTACCCCCGAATCGGTGTTGTCCTTCCCGCCCCCCGCCTCGCTGGACCCCTTCGACCACCCCGACGCGCTCTACGACGAACTGCGCCGGACCAGCCCGGTCCGCCGGATCGTGCTGCCCGACCTGACACCAGCCTTCCTCGTCACCGGCCACGAGGAGGTCCGCCGGGTCCTGGTCGACCCCCGGTTCTCCCGGGCCGCCACGGTCGGCCCCGACACCGGCAAACTCGTGCCGGGCCGGATCGTCGACGAGTCCCTGCTCGGGCTCGACCCGCCCGACCACACCCGGATCCGCCGGCTGGTCGCGCGCGCGTTCACCCACCACCAGGTCGAACGCCTGCGGCCCGGCATCCGCGCCATCATCGCCGAACTGCTCGACACCGTCGCCGGCCGGACCTCGGCGGACCTGATGGCCGTGCTCGCCGTGCCGCTGCCGGTGCGGGTGATCTGCCTGATGCTGGGCGTGCCGCCGGAGGACGACGAGCGGTTCCGGGCCTGGTCCAACGCCCTGGTCAGCAGCATGGACGGGGACATGGACCTGGTCGCGAAAGCGGGAGCGGAACTCGACGGGTACCTGCACGGGCTGCTCGCCGCCAAACGGGCCGCCCCCGGCGCCGACCTGTTGTCCGCGCTGCACCTGGCCCAGGAGGGCGACGACCAGCTCACCGACAAGGAGATCGTCAACCTGGCCTCGATCCTGCTCGTCGCCGGCAACGAGACCACCACCTCACAGCTCGGCCTGTACATCCTCGAACTGACCCGGCGCACCGACCTCGCCGACCGGCTGCGCGCCGACCCGGCCCTGCTGCCGGCCGCCGTGGAGGAACTGCTCCGGCTCCAGCCGCTCAGCACCATCGGCGGCGCGCTGCCCCGGATCGCCCTGGAGGACATCGAACTCGCCGGTACCGAGATCCCGGCCGGCTCCGTCGTCCTCCCCGCCACGGAGGCCGCCAACCACGACCCGGCCGTCTTCACCGACCCGCACACCCTGGACCTCGGGCGCGCCGACAACCGGCACCTGTCCTTCGGCAACGGCGCGCACCACTGCCTCGGCGCGCAGCTGGCCCGGCTGGAGCTGCGCGAGGCGCTCGCGGCGGTGCTGGACCGGCTGCCCGGGTTCCGGCTGGCCGCGCCGGTGGGGGAGGTCCGGCTGCGGGCGAACAGCCTGATCCGGTGCCTGGACACCCTGCCGCTGGAGTGGGACGCGTAGCGGCGTCCAGAGCTATCCAGTTGCCGGGAACGACTTCGTTGGCCGACACCCGTCCGTGCGGGTTAATCAACGTGTCACGCCGGCGCGGCCGATCCGCGCCACGGGCGGCAGCGGAGTCGGGAGCGCGCGATGGCGATCGTGGTGGATGGTCGGGCACCGGCCGTGGACTTCGGGTCCGCGCCGGCGCTCGCGCGGCTCCTGGCCGGTGCGCACCGACCGGACCGGCCGCCGTGGCGGTGGGCGTGGCCCGTTCCGGTGCCGCAGCGCCAGACCTGTGACGGCTGCGCCCGGCCCTGGCCCTGCCCGGCCGGCCGGTGGGCGCGCCGGGCCCTGGCCCTGCACGCCCTGGAGTCCTGGCGGCGCGGGGACGGGATGGCCCGGTGATCAGCGTCTTCGACCTGTTCAAGGTCGGCATCGGTCCGTCGAGCTCGCACACGGTGGGCCCGATGCGGGCCGCCCGGACGTTCGTGGCGGGGATGAAGGCCGACGGGGTCCTCGCCGAGGTCGCGGCGGTCGACGCGCAGCTGTTCGGCTCCCTCGGCGCGACCGGTCGGGGCCACGGCAGCGACAAGGCCGTGCTCCTGGGCCTGACCGGCGAGGCACCCGAGACCGTGGACACGGCGACCGCGGACGCCCGGGTGGCCGGGATCCGGGCCGCCGGGGTGGTGGAACTCCTCGGCGTGCACCCGGCGAGGTTCGAACTGACCCTGCACCGGCGCAAGTCGCTGCCGCTGCACCCGAACGGGATGCGGTTCACGGCCGTCGACGCCGAGGGCCACGTCCTGCGCGCCCGGACGTACTACTCGGTCGGCGGCGGGTTCGTCGTCGACGAGCACACCGCCCGGACCCGGTACACCGGCGGCTTCGTCGACAGTTCCCCCGTCGCCTACCCCTTCAGGACCGGCGACGAGCTGCTGCGGATGACCCGGGAATCGGGGAGGTCGATCTCGGAGATCGTGCTGGCCAACGAGCTGACGTGGCGCTCCGAGGCCGACGTCCGGGCCGGCCTGCTGCACATCTGGCAGGTGATGCGCGACTGCGTGCGGGCCGGCTGCTCCACCGAGGGCGTCCTCCCCGGCGGGCTCAAGGTCCGCCGCCGCGCCGTGGAACTGGCCCGCGAACTCGGCCGCGAACACGACGCGGAGGGCGGCGGCTGGCACAGCGTGGCCGACCCGCTGCGGGCGATGGACTGGGTGACCCTGTTCGCGCTGGCCGTCAACGAGGAGAACGCCGCCGGCGGGAGGGTCGTCACCGCCCCGACGAACGGGGCCGCCGGGATCGTCCCGGCCGTCCTGCACTTCTACTGGCGCTTCGTGCCCGGCGCGGACGACGACGGCATCGTCCGGTTCCTGCTCGCCGCCGGGGCCGTGGGTGTGCTGTTCAAGGAGAACGCGTCGATCTCCGGTGCCGAGGTGGGGTGTCAGGGCGAGGTCGGGTCGGCGTGTTCGATGGCCGCCGCCGGGCTCGCCGAGGTGCTCGGCGGTACCCCTGACCAGGTGGAGAACGCCGCGGAGATCGCGATGGAACACAACCTGGGGCTGACCTGCGACCCGATCGGCGGCCTGGTGCAGATCCCGTGCATCGAACGCAACGCCGTCGCCTCGATCAAGGCCATCACCGCCGCCCGACTCGCACTGCGCGGCGACGGCGACCATTTCGTCTCCCTCGACAAGGTCATCAAGACCATGCGGGAAACGGGGGCGGACATGAAGGACAAGTACAAGGAGACCGCCCGGGGCGGCCTCGCGGTCAACGTCATCGAATGCTGAGCGCGCGGTGGCGGCCCGGGTCCGTCGAGGTGCTCGTCGTCGTGCTCGTCCTCGTCGTGGTGTCCCGGGGCCCGCTCGCGGACCTGCTCGACGCGCCCCGGCTCCGGACCTGGTCGACCGTCTTCGTGTCCATCGTCGTGCAGGCCGTGCCGTTCCTCGTGTTCGGCGTCGCGCTGTCCGCCGTGATCGCGGTGTTCGTCCCCGCGGGCTTCCTCGCCCGGGCGCTGCCGAGCCGCCCCGCGCTCGCCGTACCCGTCGCCGCGGCGGCCGGGGTGGTGCTGCCCGGATGCGAGTGCGGGTCCGTACCCGTCGCCGGGGCGCTCGTCCGCCGGGGAGTCACGCCGGCCGCCGCGTTCGCGTTCCTGCTGTCCGCGCCGGCCATCAACCCGATCGTGCTCACCTCCACGGCCGTGGCGTTCCCGGGCGCGCCCCGGATGGTCGTCGCCCGGGGACTCGCCGGCCTGATCACCTCGGTACTCGTCGGCTGGCTGTGGCTCCGGCTCGGCCGCGCCGACTGGATCCGGCTCCCCGGCCGGCCCGACCTGGCGGGGCTCGCCCGGTGGCCCGCGTTCTGGGCGTCCTGCCGGCACGACGTGGTGCACGCCGGCGGGTACCTGGTGATCGGCGGCCTCGCGGCGGCCACCCTGAACGTGACCGTCCCGCCCCGGTGGCTGACCGCGCTGGCCGACAGTCCGTGGCTGTCGGTCCTGGTCCTCGCCGCCCTGGCCGTCGTGCTGTCGATCTGCTCGGAGGCCGACGCGTTCGTGGCGGCGTCGCTGAGCCAGTTCTCGCTCACCGCCCGGCTGGCGTTCCTCGTCGTCGGGCCGATGATCGACCTGAAGCTGTTCGCGTTGCAGGCCGGCACGTTCGGCCGCGGGTTCGCGCTCCGGTTCGCCCCGGCCACGTTCGTGACGGCCGTCGTGGTGGCCGTGGCCGTCGGGGCGGTGCTGCTGTGAACCGGGCGGCCGAGTCGGTGGTCGTGGGGCTGGTCGGGGGCGCGGTGCTGCGGGTCAGCCTGACGGACCAGTACCTGAGCTACGTGCGGGAGGGGCTGCGGCCGTTCCTCGTCGCGGCCGGGGTCCTGTTGCTGGTCACCGCCGGGGCGACGCTGTGGTCCGAGGATTTCCGCCGCCACCGCCCGGCCGGTCCGCACGGGACTGATCCGCATCAGGTCGAGCCGGTGCGTGCCGGCGCGGTCCGGGGTGGCCACGGGCACGCGCACGGTCGTACCCCCGTGGCATGGCTCCTGGTTCTTCCGGTTGTCGCCCTGGTCCTGGTCGGGCCGCGACCACTCGGCGCCGACGCCGCCGGCCGGGCCGGCACCGCGCTCGGCAGCCGCGCCGACGCCGACTTCCCGCCGCTGTCCGCCGGCGACCCGGCCCGGGTGGGCCTCCTCGACTACGCCTCGCGGGCGGTCTTCGACCAGGGCCGCACCCTCGACGGCCGGCGGGTCCTCCTGACCGGCTTCACCACCGACGGGCCGGGCGGCGACGTGCAGCTCACCCGGATGATCCTGACCTGCTGCGCCGCCGACGCCCGACCGGTCAAGGTGGGGCTCGCCGGGGACGTGCCCGGCGGACTGGCGCCCGACACGTGGATCGAGGTCGTCGGACGGTACTCGTCGAGGACGGCCCGCGACCCGGTCAACGGGGAGACGGTGCCGTACCTGCTGGTGGAGTCCTACCGCGAGGTGCCGGCACCCGCCCGGGCCTACGAGTAGCCCACCGGGGACGAGCCGTCCCGCGCGACGCGGCCCGGTGACCGCGGGCCACGGGGCCGGATCCCGGAGGTCCCCGCGGCACCGGTTCGGGCCGTCGGGGACGTTCTACCGCCGCGGACGCAGCCTGGTCGGATCCAGGGGAGTACCGCCCGGGGCGGCCTTGTGGGTGGGGACACCCGCGACGGTCGCCAGCAGGCCCGTGGTGTCCGCGCGCAGGAAGGCCGGCACGAGCTCGTCGTTGAAGACCATGCCGGACGCCCCGTGGCCCAGTGTGTGCGCGGCCAGGTGCAGCCGCCCCTTCACGATGCCGGCCTCCACGTTCGCGGCCCGGTAGCCGCGCTCACCCAGCCGGTCCACCGTCGCGGCGAGGTCCGCACAGTGCACCACCAGGTACGCGGCGTCGCGGGCCAGGTCCGAGCCCAGGCAGAACCGGTGCGCGGCCTCGCGCTGGTCGCCGTCCGTGCCGGGCAGCAGGTCGCCGAACCAGCGGTACACGCCCGGGTCGACGGGCTCGACCGCGTGGGCGACCACATGATGGGTCAGCAGGCTCGGGCCGGCGTCCCACGGCACCGGCCGGGTCGCCACCGCCATCGCCCAGCGCAGCTGCGAGGCCGGCAGCGTCGCACCGGGGTCGAACCGTCGGGCGGAGCCACGCCGCGCGATGACCTCGTCCAGGGAGTCCCACGAGGCCCACGGCGGCCCGGGAGCGACCTCCGCCGGACTCGCGAGCCACCCGCCCGACGCTTCCTCCGTCGCCTTGTGCGTCGCCCCGATCAGGGGAAACTCCGCCGGCGCGGCGGGCAACCGTCCCGACACCGCCGGACGCACCGGACGCAACGCCGGCTCACCCGCGCCCAGCACGAGCAGCACCAGGGGGTACTCCTGCTCCGGGGCGGCGCCCACCAGCTCCCCGACCAGCTGATCGGGAAACCGCAGCCGCACCCGCGCGGGAATGCCCGCGTCCGCGGCGAGCGCGAGCAGATGCGACAACACCGTGCCGCTGTCCCACCACAGGTGCCGCCAGGACCGCTCGGCGTACCGCCACGCGGACCGCCACGGCACACCCGTGAGGACAAGGAAGGTGGGCCCGTCGCCGGGCGCGGGACCCACCCGGCGCAGGCGGTGCCCCAGCGGATCGTGGTGCCAGACCCCGCCGGGGAGGCCGGGCAGGCCGGCGGTGACGACGTACACCTCGAGGGGGTGGCGGTTGCCCGCCGAACCGGCAGCCCGGTAGCGCACCGGGCCCTCGGGGGTGTCGCGGTAGCGCACGACGCCCGTCGAACGGAACAACAACCGGGCGAGGTGCCCGAGATCCGGGAGCCGGGCCGGCCCGGAGCCGCCGGACAGCACCGCCGCCGCCGAGCCCCCGGGCCGGGGCAGCGCGACGGGAAGCTCCACAGTGGGCAGCTCGTCGTCGTACTCCTTGAACGCCGCCGGCCGCAACGCCGGATCGCTGGT
Organism: Longispora urticae; assembly: GCF_053902585.1. NCBI lineage: Bacteria > Bacillati > Actinomycetota > Actinomycetes > Micromonosporales > Micromonosporaceae > Longispora > Longispora urticae. The sequence goes on along the minus strand of NZ_JAQZSH010000012.1, from coordinate 61,403 downwards.
CACGAAGCCGCCGGTGACCCGGGGGTCGTCGATCGGCTGGTACCAGGGGCGCTCGGGGGAGTAGCTGGTCAGCTGGTGGAAGATGCGGCTGTCGGACATGCGCGAGTGCCTCCCCGGCGGCCGGACGGACCCCGGATCCGTCTCTCGCACCGACCCTGCGGCACGCGGGTCCGCCGGTCAACGGGACCGGGTTGCCGACTGAATAACTCTGGATACTCCGCTGGGCCCGGCAGGCTGGGACGCTCACGAGCCGTGATCGCCGGTCGGCAGCCAGTGGGTCAGTACGCGATGTCCACGAAGCGGCACAGGTGCAGTTGCGCGGCCACGGTGATCGTGTCCCGGGGCCCGTTTCGGTGCTTGACCACCACCAGGTCGGCCTCGCCGGCCCGTGCCGTCTCGACGTCGTGCAGGTCCTCCCTGTGCAGCACGATCACGACGTCCGCACACTCGAAAACGACCGAATCGACTTGGGCGGCTCCCGGCGCGGTACCCGGCGCCGGCAACGAGTCCAAGGGGCCGACAACCACGACCGGGCAGTGCAACCGTCGTGCCAACGCCCTCAGGTCGGCCAGCGACCGGCGGGCCTCGGCCCGCTGCTGCGGCAGGAGGGTGTCGACCACGATCAGGCGCAGGTCCAACTCCGCGTCCACGGCGGCGGCCTGGGCGCAGATCTCCTCGACCGTGAGCAGCGCGGCGTCATCGATCAGCAGGGGCGCCTCTGACACCGCACCGATCCGCCGGGAGAGCTTAGTCCAGTCGTCCTCGGACAACTGACCCGAGCGGATGGCATGGAGCGGCACCCGCGCCTCGGCGGACAGGATCCTGAACGTCGCGTCGACCTGGGTCAGGCTTGCCGTGTACAGGATGGCCGGCAGACCATGGCGGATCGCCGCCGATCGCAACAGGTCCATCGCCAGGGTCAGTTTGCCGGCCGAAGGCTCGCCCGTGATCGCGGTGATCGTGCCGGGTTGCAGCCCGCCCAACAACCGGTCCAGGTCGACGAAACCCGTCGGCACAGCGATAGGGGTGTCGCCCATCGTCGCGATGGTATCGAGAGCCAACTCCAGCGTGTCGCTCAGCAGCAGGCCCGACGTGGCCCCACCGCTAACCCGCCCGCCTGCTTCCTCGTGGGTCCGGCTCGTCAGCTTCCCCAGATCGGCGACGCTGTGCGTCTCGTGCCCCTGGGCCTGACGCTCTGCCTGGATCGCGGCCTTCCACAGCCGCCGGAACTCGTCCTCGTCGCCGCCGAGCGCGTCTACGACGAGTTCCAACAGGCCCCACCCCGGCACCTTCGGCCCGCGGAAGATCGAGTAGACCGTCGAGAAGGCGACGATGCCGTCCGTCAACTTGGCGATCCGACGGGTACTCGGCTCGCCGGCGTCCAGATGCAGCTCATGCAGTCGGTCGAACAGATCCGTGATCGGGCCGGGCGGGGTGTCGCTTCGCTTCAGGGGAGGCATGTGGCCTTCCGTCTCGGTGGCGTTCTGTTTCGTACAGCGGTGTTCGTCCGTTGAACAGTATGAGTGTTCAGCCGTTCATCGGCCTTTCCGGCGGGCCATCGTCGACGTATGCGCTCGGAACCCTCGACAGGAGGCTGACAGTGAGAACACGAACGGCATGGCTGTTGCACGTGACGCAGGGATCCATGTTGCTGGCGGGGCTTGTGACCCTCGCAGGCTGGGTGAAGAACCTCGACGTGTTGGAACTGGCGAAACTGGGCGGCACGACCTTCGCTGGCGCCGTACTGCTCGGGATCAGCATGGTGCTGTTCGCCACCGGTCAGGAGAAGGGTTAAGCGTGGGCCGGGGGTCGGGGTGGCGGACCGGCCCCGGGCGACTGTCGCGAACCTAGGCGTCGAGGGCCAGGAGGCCGGCTCGGGTCGGACGGAAGCCGCACCTGTCCAGGTAGAACTCCTCCAGGTCAGGCTCGAAGTCGACGTGCAGCCATTGGCAGCCGGCCTCCCGGGCGTCGGCCACCGCTGCCGCGACGAGCCGCTGGCCGATGCCCTGGTGCTGCCATGACGGATCCACGGCGGTGTCCAGCAGGAACGCGTGGGCGCCGCCGTCCCAGCACAACTGGACGAACCCCACCAGGCGGCCGGCGTCGAAGGCGCCCACCCAGCTCAGCGCGTGCCGGTCGAGGCGCTCGCGCCACGGGGTCGCCTGGCTGTCACCGCCGAAGGCCCGCGCGTGCAGCGCACTGAGCGCCTCGTCCTCGACAGGGAAGCGTGACATCAGCTCGACCGGCATTCCACCACGGTAGCCGTCATGATCGACAGGACGATCAGGGCCGCTCGCTGATCGCCGAAGGCGAGAAGTACTCGCTGAGCATCTCTCGCGACCAGTTGGCTTGGTGGATGGGGCCGCGGGGGCCGAACTCGGGGAACCAGGGTTTGATGTCGAGTACGGGGCTGCCGTGGACGGCGTCGAGGTCTTCGACGTGCAGGTCGAGTCCGTCGACTTTCAGGAGGCGGCAGCGGGAGACGCCGATGCGGTTGACGCGTTTCATGTTGCGGTGGGCGAGGCTGCCGGCTTTGGGCCAGGCGGGGTTGTCGCGGGCGCTGCGGGCGCCGAGGAACAGGTTGTCGAGGTCCTGGAGGTGGAAGTGCCAGACGACTTCGAGGTGGGAGAAGTCCTCCAGGCCCTGGGTGGCGTCGGTGGGGAAGGTGTCGGGGTCGATGCGGATGACGCAGCGGCTGCCGCCCCAGTTGTCGTCGGTGGGTTCGGTGCGTCCGCCGATGACGTGGCCGATCACCTCGACGGGGAAGGACTCAGGCATCGCAGGGTTCCTCTCGTTCACGGGTCAGATGGTCGGCGGTGCGCTCTCCGTCGGGCACGTCGTGGGTGCCTCAGGTACGAAAGGGGTGAATGGATTTCGATGGTGACCTTCGGCCAGTGGCGCGCCCCCGTTTGCCGGCTTCAGATCTCGATCGTCAGGGTCGTGCACGGTCGGGTGATCGCTCCTGGAGGTGTGGGACCGGTGCCGGTTCGGCGCGCGGTTATGGTCGGTTCGTTGGGGCGGCCCAGTTCGGTCCAGCTGTGCAGGAGGTCGGTCAGTTCGGCTCCGAGTTTGTGAGCGTCGGGGCCGTGGGAGATCACGCCGAGGTCCTGGTTGCCGTCACCTGCCGGGCGGAACGCCAGGTAGGCGACGGTACCGGCGTCGTAGAGCCCGGCCCCGGCCCAGCGGTAGGCCGGTGTGACCAGTCCGCTGTCCTTGGCGGCCTTGCCGACTCCCAGGCGGGCGAATGGTTTCTGCGTGTGGTGGAACAGCCACAGGTCGAGATGGCCGATCGGGTCGTTGTCGTGGACTGTGAGGCCGGTCCAGGTCTCCCGGCGTGGGTGTTGCAGGACGCGGGAGAGGGCCGCGCGGTCGGGCTGGTCGTCTGCGTCGACTTTGAGGACCACGTCGGTGTCGAGGCGGATGTGGTCGTCGTCGTGACGGCCGGAGCCGCGCATGGGCACGAAACCGCAGACCCGTGCGCTGGTGCTCACGAGCTGGTCAGGGCCTGTGCGATCGAATGCCAGGCTTCGGGTGAGTCCGCTGCCATGTAGTCGTAGCGGAACGACGATGCGGCCTCCTGCGGCGAGCTGGTCCCACCAGGCTTCGCTGATGTCCCACGCCCCGGCAGTGATGATCATGCGCTGGTAGGGAGCGGCTTCGGCGTGGCCGAGGGCGCCGTCGCCGGTAACGACCGTGACCTGCGGATAGCCGGCACTAGCCAGGTTCGTACGCGCTCCGTCTGCCAGTTCAGCGTCATACTCAATCGTGATGACCCTGCCCGTGGGGCCGGTGAGCGCCTGGGCGACGGCGGCCTGGAATCCCGTGGCGGTGCCGACCTCCAAGACATTGTCGCCGGGCTGGATTTCGAGGTCTTCGTCCATGCCGGCGACCAGGTTGGGGTCTGACAGCGACGAATCGGCCGAGCCTGTGGCCGGGTCGGATTTGATGACGACCTGCCGGGGCCCGTAGACGATCTCAAGGTCAACTCCGGGGAGGAACTCTTCCCTCGGTACGGTCCTGAACGCCTCCTCCACGGCAGCGGTGCGAAACGTCCCGCGCCCTTTGATGGTGTCCGCCAGCGCATTGCGCAGTACGGCGGCGTCGGATGGTTTCGTGTCGGTGTGGTCGGCGGTCACCATGGTCACCCTACTGTCGGTCGGCCGGCCCTCGCGTGTGTCGGGGCCGGTGTCGTGGTCGGTATGGAACGCGACGGTGCTGGCGGCGGACGCCAGGAGGTGTTGGTGGTCGGCGGCGATGCCGAGGCGGTTGAACGCGAACAGCACGTGGTGGGTGAGGACCGCGCGCAGGCCCCGGGTCAGCTCGCCATGGTGGGCCAGGTATCCGGTCCACTGGCCGGCCCGTTCGTAAGCCGCTGGCCAGTCCGGTGTTGTGCGCAGCGGACTGCCGGGGGCGTCGGCCAAGGCGGTGATGAGCCGCCGCACGGCAGAGATCAGCCCCGGGGTGGGCGGCGGCGGGGACGCGTCCGGGTTGGCGCGGTGGACGGCGACGTTGTGCCATACCGCGCCGCGTTCGTACCAGTCGAGTCCGGCGGCGGTCATCATCCGGCTGGCCAGCAGCAGGCCGAGTTCGCGGCGGTCATCGCCTCCGACCGCGAGGTGTCGCAGGATGTGCCGGCTGTCGGCATGGGCGAGGTTGTGTGTGATCGACATGCCCTCGGGGCCGCCGAAGGCATGGACCTCGGGTTCGTAGATCGGCATGCTGTGACCGAGGACATTTTCGTGGCAGGCGATCCGGGCCAGTAGCGCGTTGAGACGGGTGGGGTCGTCACCGGGCAGTATCCGCAGCCGCCACGTGTCGCCTTTGCGGATGAACCACCAGGTCATGATGAGTCCGGTCTCCTCAGCCTCCATGAGCACCGGCCCGAGATCGCAGGCGGCGTGGCGTTCGGCGGCGCGCCAGTCAGCGAACCGGAGGTTGACCTGCCGCCATGCGGTAGCGGGTTCGGGGTACACGGTGACTTCTCCTCAGCTAGTTGAGTAGGAGGCTGGTCGCCCAGGGAGCTGTGGTGCCGGTGGCGAAGGTGTGCAGGACAAGGGCGACTCCGGCCCTGCCCTCGATCAATCCGGAACGGGTGGGGGTGGAGTCGGTAGCGTGGCGGACGAGTTCGCACAGAACTCGGGGCAGGTGGGCTGCCAGTCCGGTCGAGCGGGCGTCGGCTGCTGCGTACCAGACCGTTGCAGCCAGGCCGGCCCAGCCGTGGCACAGTGCCGGGTCGATGATCCTGTCGAGCTGGACCTGGTCAGCCAGGCAACGGGTCAGGGCGTCCTCGGCCGCCTGCTGACGGCCCGGATCGTGCAGTGCGATGCCGGCGAGTTGCTGGGCGCGGGCTAAACCAGGGGTGCCGTAGCACCAGGAAGGCCTCGCCGGTCCAGTCGCGTCCGGGCGGCCGGCACGCAGTTCCGGCCACGTGAGCCGTTCCGGCCACCAGGGTCCAGTCACGCCGGGTTGGCGCCACGTGTCCAGCCACGAGCAGATCTGTCCGATCGCCTCGACCTGACCATCAACGGTGATTCCTGCTCGGTATGAGAGGGCGAGCAGGGACAATGGCCCGCCGATTCCGTGAGCCATGCCGAAGTCGGCGTGCCCGCCGAAGGTGTCGGGGTGGCGGGTAGGTGACTCTGCAGTCCACCAGCCAGGCGCCAGCCGGCCCTGCGCGTCGTCGGCGTCAACGGGCTCGGTGAGAAGGACCAGATACGCGAGTACGCGGCGGACAAGTTCGCCGTCAGGATTGCGTTGCAGCAGGTGCGCGCCGAGGCCGGTCAGTCCGTGCACCACGTCGAACTCCCGGAATCGCGGTCGGGCTCGGGCCGCCAAACGGGCGTGCGCGGAGGCGAGACGACGCTCAGTGATCCTCACAACCGCCTCGTCCAGGACCGCCCTGGTCTTCATCAGCGCACCGGGAGCGGCCACGCCGATCGCGTGGGCTACTGCGGGAACCCCTGCCCACAGGCCCGCCAGGTCGCCGCCGTTGAGGTCTTGGGCGGTGGCCCGTGCCAGCCAGGTCTTCACCGGCTCCCAGTCGCCGTGCCCGGTCTGCGCGCGGACGCCGTGCAGAATCGCCACCCCAGCCGCGCCCCGGGACAGGGATTGGTCGTTCCAGCGTTGGCTGGCCGGCCCGTAGTCATCCGGCCGCCAGGTGGGTGGTGGCGGGATCGCGAGGGCGCCGCTGATGCATTCGGACATGGCCTGCGCCGCGTGCATCGGCGGGGAGTTGGTCAGCAATGGTGACGCGGTCGTCACGGTGTTCCTCCGGTCGGGGTGCGGCGGCGGATAGCGGCGAGGGCGATGGAGCGGGCCAGCCGGTGCGTGGCGGCCTCGGCTGAGGGATTCGGGCCTTCGGCGCGCACGTGGTGCAGGTGCAGCAGGGACACCAGCACCGAGGCAGGGGTCAGCCCGGAGCCGTTGGCCGTGAGTGCGGCCGCGTACCGGCCAGCCGCCCGGCGACGCTGCTCCCAGGCGTCAACCAGCAACGCACCGTTGGGCAGCGCGGTCAGCGTGGTTGAGTCGAGCTGGGCTGCCTGGCGGAGCACGTCGCGTTCGACGGGAGCGGGGCCAGTCAGCTCGGGGTGCTCGACCAGCCATTCGTAACCGGCGGTGCTGCTGCTGAGCATCGCTCCGGTGAGGCTGACCATGCTCGCGGCCATCAGCGCCTGCCGGTGCAAGCCCGGGGCGGCGGCGAGGGCAGCGAGCTGGGCGAGAACGGCGGCGGAGTCTGCGGCGAACAGGGCCTCGGCGGAGGCTAGCGCGTTGCCAGTGCCGTACCGGCCCGCTTCAGGATGGTAGGTGTCGAGAGTCAAGTTCCCGATCAGGCCGTGCTCGCGCAGTTCCGCTGCCCATTGCCCGACCCTGGCAGCGGCTTGGCCGTAGTCCATGGTGGGGAACCTGATTCGCAGGCAAGACACTGGATGGCGCAGCCGAACGAACCAGCATGCCGGTCGCTGATCCCACAGGGCGAGGAGGACAGGCAGGCCTCTGGCCAGGATCAGGTCCATGACCTTCGCGTCGCAGGTCAGGGACGCCGACAGCACCCCCGATCCGGGTAGCACCGGGTCAGCGGGGCGCGGAGGCCACGGCCTGGTCCCCTGAAGTACGGCAGGCGCGGGGCTGGGAGTGGCTGTGGAGATCAGCGGTACGACGAGTTCATGGGCGCGTCCGAGCCAGCCGTGATCAGCGTTGGTGCCGGCGTCCACGAGGGTGACCGGATCGGTTGCCGCGTCGAAGTGCGAGCGTAGGACTGCTCGGTCCATAGCCGCGTTCAGGTTCAGGCGGAGTCGCTGCCCGCCCGTGCCGACAAAGACCCGGGCAGGCAGGCGTAGCCGATCGTGCAGCACGGTCCACGCCGTGGACCACTCTGCGGTAGAAGCGTACGGACCGGGCAGGCGGGCGGGGTCGACCCGCCACCGGGCCGCAGACAGCACCGTGCGGCCGAAGCGCAGCGCCGGCAGAAACGGAAGGGTGGAGGCCGCGCCCCAGTCGAACGGCGTCATCCCTGTCGCACCGGACCGGGGCACCTCAAGCAGGAATCGTGCTACCAACGGCATGGTGTGCGTGGCCCCGGCGTGCCCCAGCATGGGTTCGATTACCCGGCGGCGCGAAACCGAAACCAGCAGCAGTCGACCCTGGTCGACAGTCACCGCCAAGTCGTCCAGCCCGATGATGCCCGGGTCGGGGGCGCGGTGCTCGGCTAGACACACAATTTCTGGGAGCACAGGAGGGGTCCGTAGCACGTTCTCCGTTCGGGCTTTACGTGGCGGATAGCTCAACTGCACCGCGAGCGCGCCGGCGATTACGACGGGCAGTCGACTGAATTCGGCTGCCATCCGCTCGCGGTCGCCGACGGGCAGAACATCCAGAAAACGGCCGGTGGTGGCCATCCCCGACCGGCCCATCCCGAGCACCGCAAGCGTGAACCGACCAGCGGCCAGCGCCTGGGGCGAGGCCGCGCGAATCTGCGCACGCACGTCGACATGCGGACTGGCTCGAATCTCATCCGGTGCGGCTCCTGCGAGGGCGGTCACGGCGTGGTCGTCCAGGATCACCTCACGGACACCGTCCAGCAGCGCCTGCTGCGCCAATGCGAACAATTTTCCTTCCCGACCCGAGCGCACATCAGCACCGTGAGTCGCATCGGGCAGGTTGTGGAAGTGGTCGGGGTAACCAAGCCCGGTCACCTGGTCGAGGAGTTGGGTGAGCGGGACCAGGACGCCCGCTCCGTACCGGTTGGTGAAGCGGTTGCGATAGGTCCGCCATTCAGGTCGGCCCGCAGGGTGCGGCGACAGCCGACGCAGCACGTCGACTGCGGCTTCCACCTCGGCCGCCACGTCCTCGGGCAGCACCACATCCAGCCCTAGGCGCAGGTCCACCGCGAGAGGCTGCACGGCCGGGGCCACCGCGCGCATCCGGCCAGCGACCTGATGCCCCGCCCAACTCTCAGGTGGGCCGGTCCTATCCACGGCCTGAAGGTCTGCACGAATCGAGTGCAACTCACCGACCAATTCGGCCAACGACTCAATATTCGTCGCTTGGGCGACGGCTAGTTGGTCCAGGACATGGCCAAACGGATCGACGATGGTAGAAGGAGGCCTCAAGTTCGTGATCAGCACGCCCCTGGCGACCAGCTCCGCGACCAGCCGCTGCACGGATTTGAATGGCGAATCAGGGAAGTGAGATGCAATCTTCACAGCCAGCTCACCGCCCGGCAGTGGCATCGCCGCGAACCTGACTGCCAGCCGGACGACTGGCGTGTTGTCGATGGACGACTCCAACACCTCCGTGCCGGACGACGAGGTCACATGCGGCTGGTGAAGCACGACGAGCCGGGTACCCCTCACGGCTATTAGGTTGTTGGCCTGTACCAGCAACCGCTCGCGAAGGACCTGGTCGGCTTCCAAACGAGCGACAACTGCGGCCAGCCACGCCCCGTCCGCTCTGGTCCGTGTCGCATGCCCACCGCTGACGCCAATCGACAGCTGCCCGAAGCCGGTTGGGCTCACCCCCGCGAACAACCCGAACGGAGTGGGCCTGTGCTGCATCCGAAGCACGTACCTGGCCAGGGCCAGGGCCATCCGGCGGACTTGCCCTGCCTCCGGTGTTGTCCCAGACGAAACGGAGTCGAGGCGGTTAGCGAGCGCCGGGCTGGCCAGCCGCACCGCGTTCGCCACATCGGCCTGACTCCAGGTCCGTACCAACCAGGTCGCGATCTGCTTGGGACCATCCACGTCTGGCCAAGCCGCGACCATTCGCAGGTCCGGGGACGCGACGGCGCGCAGCACCGCTGCGTCGGCGTGCCGATACGCCCCTGCCTTAACCGTCACGGTTCCACTCCTCTCGATTGTGGGTGTGGTCGATGGAGGTTCCGGCGGAGTCGTCCGCCGGAACCGGGCGTTCCAGGGGCTAGCAGTCGCCGCCCTGCACGGTGTCGCAGCCGTCGTCGGTGCTCGACAGCAGCGCGGCGGCCGGCGGCCCCGCCACAACGATCTCGACGTTGAGCTCGAACGGGTTGCCATCGGTGGTGAGCAGGTCGTTCATCTGTTTCCTCCCGGGTATGGGGACGTCTGGGGATGGGCGGGTAGCCCCCGCAGCTACCCGCTCGGTCGCATACCTCACGGCGAATCCATGGAGTCGGCATCCAGTGCTTCGGACGGATGGCCGCGCAGCGCAGGTCCCCGGGGTTCGTCATCTGGTGATGGTTGGCATCGAGCCAGGCGGCGTGGTTGCTCACCGTGGCATGTTTGCGTGCGCCCGGCCCTTGATCGCCAGGTACACCGTCCCGGCACCGCACACCACCAGAGTGGCGAGGAACATCGCAACGAAAACCAGCCGCCAGCGGCGCTGTGCCTCGACAGAGAGATTTCTCGACATCTCGCTTCCTTCCCGGTGATGTGGATGAGTCCCAACCGGTCCCTGACACGGACCCCGCTGGTCCATGGGTCGACTTGTTCGTGTGCAACTCAGAGTGGCGGTGATTTGACCCACAGGGCAGACTCGACATGTCGCCAATCAAGTCGGATACATGGGCACATGGGAGGTGGTGTGGGACAGCGGCCTAAGGAGTTGACTCCACACCTTGGACCTCGGCATTTCTGGGGCTCCGAGCTGCGGCAATGGAGGCTGCACCGCGGCTGGTCGCAGGCAGGCGTGGCGCGCGTGGTTCACCTCAGTGCTGGCCAGGTCGCCAAGCTCGAAGACGCCTCGCGCCTGATCACCGCCGATGTCGCCGCCCGCTGTGACCAGGCGCTCGACGCGGGTGGGGCGCTGATTCGAGCGTTCGCTCTGGTCGATGTGGGACACGACGGGGATGTATCCAATCCCGCTGACGATGTATCCAATCCGGGCGACGCCATCGCCGTTCAGAAGGTGCGCCATGCACTCTTGGAACCGTTCCTGATGGTGGTTCCGGCACGCGTTGCGGGGGGAAGGTTCGTCCACGTGCAAGCGCACCCGACCGACGATCCGCCACTGAAGAAGAACCGCCACGGCGAGATCCTGATGCCGCTGCAGCACTACAAGACGAACCGGCTGTTCCTCGCGGAGAGCGACAACAGGTTCGGTCCCCGTCATCTGATCGGTTTGACGCTGGAGGAGATCAACCGCATTCAGGACACCCGCAAGTCGTTTGGTACCAGCGCATTGCGGGACTGGTTCAGCATTCTGGCCGAGTACGCCGATCTACTCGGGTGGTTCCTCCAGGACACCGGCGAACACTCAGCGGCGCAGTACTGGCTCGACCGAGCCCTGGAGTGGACCCACATGACGGGCAACCCCGACGCGACGGCTTTCATCCTGGCGCGCAAGGCTCAGCTCTCCGGCGACATGCACGACGGCACCGAGGCCGTCGAACTCGCCGAAGCCGCTATGCGAACGGCCCCACCACGGTCCCGGATGGCCGCCATCGCTGCGACCTACGCCGGGCACGGGTACGCGATCCTGGGGCAGGCCGACGAGTCCGAGCGCTACTACGACCGAGCGCAGAGCCTGCTCGCCGAGGCTGAGCCCGACGACAGTCCCTTCGGGGCGTACTTCAACCCCACCTACATCAAAATCAACCGTGCCCAGAGCCGCACGCTACTCGGCGACTTCCAGTTCGCCACCGTGGCCTTCGACGCCGCGCTGCGGCAACTGACCCCGGACTACCGCAGAGACCAAGGCGTCTACCTGGCCCGCGAGGCCCGCGCCTGCGCTGGTGACAGCGAGGCCGAACGCGCCGCTACGCTCGGCATGCAAGCCTTGATCATCGGGGTCGACACCGGATCCCGGCGCGCGCTGACCGAACTGACCGAACTCCAGTACGCACTGGCACCCTGGCAAACTAACAACCTGGTCCGTGACTTCCTCGACGCCATGACCGCTCTCGCACAGCCCACGGAGTACCGATGATCCTCACCGAAGACCACCCCGACTACCTCGCTCATCTGTACTGGATGGGCGAGGCGATCCGCGAGGCGGACAAGTGCCCGCCCGACGAGAAGGCGTACTCCGTCGGAGCGATCATCGTGGGCTCCGACGGCAAGGAGCTGTCACGCGGCTTCTCGCGAGAGGTCGGCCGGTTCCACGCCGAGGAATCCGCGCTCGAGAAGCTGGACGCCGAGGACCCCCGGCTGGCGACCGCGACGATCTACTCGACCCTGGAGCCGTGCACCGAGCGTAAATCCGGGCGCATGTCCGGCACCCTGGGTAGCTGCACGGCGCTCATTCTCCGTGCCGGAATCAAGGTCGTCGTCATCGCCTGGACCGAGCCCGACTACTTCGTCGCCGACTGCGTGGGCGTCGAGACCCTGGAAGCGGCCGGCGTCACGGTCATCCAGATGCCCGAACTCGCCTCCGCAGCCAAGGCCGCCAACGCACACCTTCCGATCAGCTAGGCCCGACGCACGGCGGCTCGCGCCCAACCAGGCCGGGCCGCCGTTTCGGTCGTTCCTACTGAGCTGGTGGCCACAGCCTAGCGACTGCCACGTAGGCAGGTACGCGTGTACCGCGTGCTCTGCTGTGGACTGGGCGAGGTAATCACTAGATATGGGGCCTACTGGAGCTTTGGGTAACCATGCTCCATCGACACCCTAGTCGAGTGAGCCTGAACGAAGTTGGGGAACTTCCACGATTTGAATCTGGTGTGCTCGATTTCAACTCCGCAGCGGCGTACCGTTCAACTGTGGGTCCCAGGTGCCGCAATTTTGACGCTCAGCACGCAGGGACGTTTACGTGAGTGGCGCATCTGCACGCGGCATGTGGAGGAAATCTTGAAGCTGCATTCGGTATATGCACGATTCTATAGGTCGCTAAACTACGATTTCATTCGTGCATCAGGAGAAAACTATTCTCCTGATCCATGGGACGCCACCCGGGATGGCGATTATCCGTTCGTGCGTATCCGGCTCCGTCCGGATATCACGACTATCGTGGGTGGAAATGAGTCTGGCAAAACTCAAATTCTACATGCGATTGAATCTGCTTTGACTGGAGACGGTTACGAGCGGAGCGATTTCTGTCGCTATTCTCGGTTCTTTGGGGTTGATAAGTCATTGATCAAACCTGAATTTGGAGCGCTCTTCACGGATGTAAGTACTGATGAGGTGGCCAAAATTCAGCAGATGTCAAGCATGACTGGGCTGGAAAACGTCGACCGAGTCGCGATCTTTCGGATGAACGAAACTCCGCATCTGAGGGTTTATGTCCGTCAGAACGGCGCATGGTCCGCACCGGCCCATGTTAAGTCGCCTTCTGTGTTGTCAAGCATGGGGATGCCAATCCCATTCCGCATCGATGCCGACGTCCCCTTGCCTGACAGTGTCCCCATTCAGTACATCGTGACAGGCAAGCCGGTCGCGGCTGTGGGGCGTGAATTCTTGCGTCGAGTGTGGGATGCGCTTGTTGAACACCGCAGCTGGTTTGATGACGGGACTACCGTCACGAGTAAAGCCGGGGAGATATCCGCAGTATTCCGTCCGCTCCGTGAGGCCACACCTGAGGAGTTGCACACTTACGACCTGGCTGTGGATCTTCTATTAAAAGTCGCTGGGCTTCAACGGGCGCTTTTTGCTGAGCTGCAAACCGCCGTCAAGGCAAAGAATGGCTACGCCAACAGCATCGTCGATACGATCAATTCTGAGCTAGCAAGGGCCCTTAACTTTCCGCACTGGTGGTCCCAGGATTCCAAATTTGAACTCTTCGTATCACTGTACGAGTATGATTTGGTCTTCATGATCCGAGATCGAACGGGGCGAACGTATGGCTTCGACGAACGCAGCGATGGCCTCAAATATTTCCTAAGCTATTTTGTGCAGTATCTCGCCCATGAACCACGAGCGGATGGGGCCAGTGAAATCCTTCTCATGGACGAGCCGGACCGGTATCTTTCCTCGTCGGGCCAGCAGGACCTTTTAAGGATATTCGAGGACTTTGCGCGACCGCAAGATGCTAAGCGCTCACCGGTACAGGTGGTGTACGTGACTCATTCGCCTTTCCTGATTGACAAGAACGAGGCGGATCGCATTCGAGTACTTGAGAAAGGTGAATACGACGAAGGTACGCGTGTTGTGACGAATACTGCCGCCAACCACTATGAGCCATTGAGATCAGCCTTCGGTAGCTTTGTCGCCGAGACCACTTTTATCGGCAACTGCAACCTAATGGTAGAAGGTCCGTCTGATCAGGTATTGTTGGCGGGTGCTTCGCGATGGCTCGCTGCCCGAGGGGTCGTTGCGCGAGACCGCTTGGACCTAAACAAGATCACGATCGTGCCGGCGGGTGGTACGCGGCACATTCCCTATCTTGTGTATCTAGCCCGTGGCCGTGACGTTGAGAAGCCGCCGGTGATTGTTCTCATTGACAATGATCGAGCTGGCGACGAGGCTCGGGCGGCCCTTAAAGCTGGCGGCGCCTATGGGGCGGCCCTTATCAAGGACCATTTGGTAATCCAGCTCGGCCGGAATGACCTAGCGGACCTCGCAACTGACAATCCAGGGGGGATTGTCGGCATTGAGGACATTGTTCCATTTGGGATCGCGATAGCGGCGGTGGATATCTACTGTTCTGAGTTCGTTCCGGACATCAGCATTCCTTCCCTTGATCTCACTCTGGACGAGGTTTTCGACAATGCGAAGAACGGTCAAGGGGGCAATCCTGGACTTCTAAAAGCACTTCAGGTGGCCGTGGCGAACAAAAGCGGCAACGAACGCTTCCATCTCGATAAAGTTGCCTTTGCCCGGGCGGTAATTGAAGTGTTACTTGGCGGAGCGCGCGGCACCCATTCCGATCAGGTTGAAGTCCAGCGAGCTCACGACAACTTCCATGGGTTGTTATCTGTACTTGCGAAAAGTCAGCGTGATGCCGAGCGTGCCGAGGATGTCGAGAAGATATCGAGCCGCATAAATCGTATCAAGCGTGACTTCATTCGAACGCGCAAGAGCTCGGCACGTCGAGAAGATGTACTCGACCTGATCGAGGAGATCTCCAGCCAACTAGACGCTTCCCGAGAGTCGGAGGACGTTCGAATGGAAATGCGGCGGTGGGAAGACGATTTCGGACTGCTATCCGATCCTCGAGAGTTGGTTGACGACTTTTCCAGCCTATTGAAGGCCATCCAGGGGCTTGCTTATCGCGCGGTGCGGGCCGTTTCGGCTTCAGAGCACTAGCGGGTCAGGTCCACTGCCAGGCGATGCCGTACTGGCCCGGCGCCGGATCCAGGTTGATGAACTGGAACGACCGCGCCTCGCAGTCCAGCGTCCGCTCCTCGCGCCTCTCGGCCGGCTGGCTGACATGCCCCTGCCAGTAGGCGTAGCAGCGGGCCGGCAACCGGTGCGGGTCGAACGTCACCTGCAGGACGAGGTCCCGCACGGGCTGGTAGATGGCGATCTCGGCGTGCCGGTCGGTCTGCCCGGGCGGGTAGCGCAGGCCGAACTCGACGGCCGCCATCTCGCCCGCCCGCAGTGGCCGGGGCAGGAGGAACTCGAACACGCAGGTGTTGGTCGGCACGTCGGCCCGGAACCTGCCGGGCTGGCAGCCGTCGGCGAAGGTCACCATGGGCGGCTGGGGGAGGGTGCTGCACCGGGACACGAAGATGACCCGGGTGGTGTTGTCCCGGTCGGCGCGGATCAGGCGGCGGACGCGGACCGACTCCTCGTGGCCGCTGGCGTCGACCCGGTAGGACAGGTGCTGCGACACCTTCAGGGGGTGGTTGAGGTCGTCGGGGGTCGCGTCGACCTTCGCCAGCGCGCGGACCACGGCGTCGGGGAGCCGCCACAGTTTGTCGAAGCCCATGCCGCTGGTGCGCGGGACCCACCGGCCCCGGGGGCGTCGGGGGCCGATGAGTTCGGTGAGCGCGCCGGGGGGCAGGTCCAGGAGGTCCTCGAGGACCGTGACGGCGGCCAGGGAGCGGGCGCGTTCGGGCTGGTTGTCGCCGTTCTGCCAGTAGCTCAGGGCGCTGGCACTGACCGGGGTGCGGCGGTCCCGCAGCCGCTGGGACAACTCCTCCAGGCTGAGCCCGCTGTGTTGGATGGCCCGGCGCAGGGCGGCGCCGAAGGCGCTGGTGCCGGCGAGCAGCGTACCCGTCGCGGTGGGTGTGGTTTGTGAGGTTATGTCCATGTGGGGGACCTCGTTCAGCCATGGACGCCGGGACGGTGGAGGGGAGGTGCGGGCGTCCGGTACCTCGGCACTGCGGGCTCCATTCTAAGACCAGGATCGATCATCGTGGGCGCGTACCGCCGCATCGTGGGAACCGAGACTGGACACTCTGGCGGCCGTTGACCTGCGGCGGAGCGCTTCGTATAGTGGCGCCTTACCTGGCTGACCGCACGGCGGACGGCCAGGGATCGAGGGGCGGAATCCACGGTCACGCAGAGGTGCCGTGTCGATCCCCCTTGAGGAGAAGTCCGTGAACACCCGCCGTTCCCTCGCGGTCCCCGTGGCGCTGCTGGCCGCCCTCGTGGCCACCGCCCCGCCCGCCGTCGCACAGACCCCGACCCCCACCGGACCGGTACTCGTCCCCGCCGGCGCCGAACTCGTCCCCGACAGCTACATCGTCACCCTCGACGACGCGGCGGCGAAGCTCAGCCGGTCGCCGGCCCGGGCGGCGGTCGGCTCCGTCGCCGGTGACCTCGCCGGCCGGCACGGGGGCACCGTGCGCCGCGTGTACTCCTCGGCCCTGCACGGGTTCTCCGCCCGGATGACGGCCGCCCAGGCGCGGGCGCTCGCCGCCGACCCCCGGGTGGCGGGCGTCCGGCAGGACACCGTCGGGCACTCCGACGCCGCGCCGTGGAACCTCGACCGGGTCGACCAACGGTCACTGCCGCTGTCGACGACGTACACCGCGGCCAACACCGGGGCCGGGGTGAACGTGTACATCATCGACTCCGGGATCCGCATGTCCCACCAGGACTTCGGTGGCCGGGCGGTCAGCGGCTACGACTTCGTGGACAACGACACCGACGCCAGCGACTGCCTGGGGCACGGCACGCACGTGGCCGGCACCGTCGCCGGTACGGCCTGGGGCGCGGCGAAGGGCGCGAAGGTGTACTCCGTCCGGGTCATCGACTGCAATGACAGCGCCTCCGACTCCGACACGCTCGCCGCCATCGACTGGGTGACCGAGAACGCCGTCAAGCCCGCGATCGTGAACATGAGCATGCACAGCTCCGCCGGCGGGTTGGACGAGGCGGTACGGAACTCCATCGCGTCGGGGATCACGTACACGGTCGCGGCCGGCAACCAGACGGCCTCGGCGTGCGGCCAGTCGCCGGCCCGGGTGCCGGAGGCGATCACGGTGGGCAACACCACGAACACCGACGCGCGCCGGTCGGACTCCAACTACGGCACCTGCCTGGACCTGTTCGCCCCGGGTTCGGACATCACGTCGGCGAGCCACACCTCGGACACGGGCACCAGGATCCTGTCCGGTACCTCGATGTCCGCGCCGCTGGTCGCCGGGGCGGCGGCGATGTACCTGGCCACGAACCCGACGGCCAGCCCGCGGCAGGTCCGCGACGCGCTGGTCGGCTGCGCGACGCCGGACAAGGTGACCGGCGCGGGAACGGGTTCGCCGAACCTGCTGCTGTTCGTGCCGTGCGGGGCCGCGCAGCCCGCCAGCTACGAGAACGCCACCGACGTGCCGGTCCCGGACTGGTCCACGGCCACGGGAGCGATCACCGTCTCCGGTCGGTCGGGTCCCGCGCCGGCCGCGCTGAAGGTCGCCGTGGAGGTGCGGCACCCGTACCGGGGCGACGTGGCCCTGACCCTCGTCGCGCCGGACGGCAGCACCTACGTCCTGAAGACCGCCCTGATGTCCGACCTCGCCGACGACGTGGTCGCGACCTACACGGTGGACGCGTCCGGGGAGGCGGCCGACGGGGTCTGGCAGCTGCGGGTGCAGGACACGGTCGGGTTCGACACCGGTTACCTGGACCGGTGGAGTCTGACGTTCTGACGACCAGACTTATCCAGTACCGGCGCGGAAGTCACGGACACCTCGCATCGACCCTGGTTATGGTCACGACACCGGTGATCCCGGGACTTCTCCCGAGGAGGTGACCGACACCCCCACCGAGTTTCCCCCGGCGTCCGACCGGCCCGTGGGGGCCGCCCCTCGGCGGACCGCGGACGCCCCGATCGCACCACCTGACACCTCCCCGCCGCCCACCGCGGCGCCCCCTCCGGTGGCCGGGCCACTCCCTCCGGCCCGGCCACCGTCTTTCCCCCTCACCGAAGAGGACAGATGCGAACCACGAGAACAACCAGAAGAAGGACGACGCTGGCCGCCGCCCTGGGCTGCGCGGTCGCGCTGGCCACGGTGCTCACCGTCGCCAGCACGTCGGCGGCCACCGGCCCGCGACCCGACCTGGCGGCCATGGCCGCCCCCGAACCCGCCGACCAGACCCCCCAACTGGCGGAACCGAACACCGTGACCGGCCGGGCGGCGATCACGGGCGCTCGCGGGGCCGCGCCCCGCACCGTGTGCCAGCAGGGCGCGCGCTGGCTGCGGCTGCGGTTCACCGACCTGTCCCTGCGGGGAGCCGACTCCGTGACCGTCTCCGGCACCGCCGGCGGCGGGTACACGTTCACGGCCGCGAACTGGCCGGGCCGGGCGTTCACCACCCAGGCCTTCGCGGGGAACTGCGTGCAGATCAGTCCACAGTTGACGGAACCGGGCAGCCGGTTCGCCGTCGACTCCTACCAGGCCGGTGCGACGGACCTCGCGGCCGCCTCGGTGACCGTCGCGGCCGTCGGCGACCTGTGCGGCAGCGGGTGCAACCAGACGGCCGCCCTGGTGACCACCATGAACCCGGACGCGCTGATCCTGGCCGGGGACAACGCCTACAACAGCGGCAGCGCCTCCGAGTACCGCGACAAGTACGACCCGTACTACGGCAAGTTCAAGGACAAGACGTATCCGTCGCCGGGCAACCACGAGTACAACACGTCCAACGCCAGCGGCTACTTCGGCTACTTCGGTACCCGGGCCGGCCCGGCGGGCAAGGGCTACTACAGCTTCGACGTGGGCGACTGGCACTTCGTGTCGCTCAACTCCAACATCGACATGGGCTCCAGCTCCCCGCAGGTGACCTGGCTGAAGAACGACCTGGCCGCCAACACCAAGCCGTGCACCGCCGGCTACTGGCACCACCCCCGGTTCAGCGGCAGCAGCCACGGCGACCAGACCGCGGTGAACCCGCTGTTCACGGCGCTGTACAACGCGCGCGCCGACCTGGTCGTCGTCGGGCACGACCACAACTACCAGCGGTTCGCGCCGTCGAAGCCCGACGGCACCCGCGACGACGTCAACGGGCTGCGCGAGCTTCTGATCGGCACCGGAGGCACCGGCGTGTACGGCCTGGACTCCAACACGGCCGCCGAGCGCGAGAAGGGCAACGCCGACACCTTCGGCGTGGGCAGGCTGACGCTGTCGGCGACCGGGTACAAGGCCGACTTCGTGCCGGTGGCGGGGCGTACCTTCACCGACACCGTCTCCGGCACCTGCCACAAGGCGACCACGGGCCCGGACTTCGGCGTCACGGTCAACCCGACCTCGCTGTCCGTGCCCCAGGCCGCCAGCGGCTCGGCGACCGTCTCGGTGGCCAGCCTCAACGGGTTCACCGGCGCGACCAGCCTCACCGCCTCCGGGCTGCCGGCCGGCGTGCAGGCGTCGTTCTCGCCGAACCCGGTCACCCCGGCCGCGAACGGCACCGCCACGGCCACCCTGTCGCTGACCGCCTCGGCGTCGGCGGCCACCGGGACCAGCACCGTCACGGTCACCGGCACCTCCGGCGCGCTCACCCACACCGCGACCCTGCAACTCACGGTGTCCCCGGCCGGGGGCGGCGGCACCACGGTGTTCGCCGACGACTTCGAGACGGACAAGGGCTGGACCGTGAACCCGGCCGGCACCGACACCGCCACGTCCGGCCGGTACGAGCGCGGCGACCCCGAGCAGACCACCGACCCGACCACCGCGATGATCGAGCAGCGCGGCGACACCACCAGCGGCGTGAACTGCCTGGTCACCGGTCGGCTCGCCGGCACCGGTGACGGGGCGAACGACGTGGACGGCGGGGTCACCACGGTCCGGTCCCCGCAGATCACGGTACCGGCGAGTGGAAGTTCCTCGCTCTCCTTCTCCTACACCTACGCGTTCGGCAACAACGCCACCGCCGCCGACTACCTGCGGGTGAAGGTGGTCGACGGCACCACCGGCACCACGGTGCTGGAGAAGCTCGGCTCGGGTGTCAAGGTGGCCGGGGTCTGGCAGCAGGCCACCGTCAACCTGTCGGCCTACGCCGGCCGCACCGTGCACCTGCTCGTCGAGACCGCCGACGCGTCGACCGCCAGCCTCGTCGAGGCCGCCGTGGACGACGTGCGGATCACCACCAGTGGCACCGGGGCGGCGGACTTCACGGTCGCGGCCGACCCGACGGCGGTGACCATCCCGCAGGGCCAGAAGAACGCGAGCACGATCAAGGTCACCAGCGTCAACGGGTACTCGGAGTCCACGGCGCTGGCCGTCTCCGGCGCCCCGGCGGGCCTGTCGACCCTGTGGGAGAACAACCCGGTCACGCCCCCGGCCAACGGCACCGCCACCGCGCGGTTGGCGGTCGCCACCACGGCCACCACGGCCACCGGCACGTACGACCTGACCGTGACGGCGGCCGGCGGCGCCCTGTCGCGCACGGCCACCGTCCGGGTCACGGTCACCGGGGCCACCAGTGGCGGGTTCGCCGACGACTTCGAGACCGACAAGGGCTGGACCGTCAACCCGGCCGGCACCGACACGGCCACCTCCGGGAAGTGGGAACGCGGCGACCCGGAGCAGACCATCGCCACGAACGTCAACCAGGTCAAGCAGCTGGGCGACACCACCAGCGGCGTCACGTGCCTGGTCACCGGCAGGCTCGCCGGGGCCAGCGACGGCGCGAACGACGTGGACGGCGGCGTCACCTCCGTCCGGTCGCCGCAGATCGTGGTGCCGGGCGCGGCGAGCCTGACGTTCCAGTACAACCTGGCGCACGGCAGCAACGCCACCGCCGAGGACTACCTGCGGATCAAGGTGATCGACGGCGGCACGGTGACCACGGTGTTCGAGAAACTCGGCACCGCCAGCACCGAGGCCGACGGCGCCTGGCGCGCCCAGACGGTGGACCTGTCGGCCTACGCCGGCCGGACGGTCCAGCTCCTGGTCGAGACCTCCGACGGCGGGACCGGCAGCCTCTGGGAGGCGGCGGTCGACGACCTCGCGGTCACGGCCGGCTGACAGCGGCCCCGGGTCCGTGGGCGTGCCCGCGGACCCGGGGCCACCCCGACGAAAGGAGCTTCCGGGTGTACCTGTCCAGCGCGCGCGCCACCCCTGTACCGGCCACCGACGGTGATCCCGCGCCCACCGGCGCCCCGCTTGCCGCCGACGGTCCACTTGCGACTGACGGAATGCCCGCCGCCGCCGGGAGCGAACCCGGCGCGCGCGCCGCCACCCGCGTCTCCGGCACGGTGGTCGGGCTCGGCCTGGTCAGCATGGTCACCGACATGTCCGCCGAGATGGTCACCGCGATCCTGCCCCTGTACCTCGTCTACCGGATCGGCGTCGGCTACGCCCAGCTCGGCGCGATCGACGGCCTCTACACCGGGGCGACCGCCGCGCTCCGGCTCGTCGGCGGCCACCTCGCCGACCGGCTCCGGCGGCCCCGCCTGGTCGCGGCCCTCGGCTACGCGCTGTCCGCGCTCACCAAACTCGGCTTCCCCCTCGTCGGCGGCTCCCTGACCGGCATCTCCCTGGTGCTGGCCGCCGACCGGGCCGGCAAGGGCGTCCGTACCGCGCCCCGCGACGCCCTGATCACCCTCGCCACCCCGCCGGCCGCCCTGGGCCGGGCGTTCGGCGTGCACCGGGCCCTGGACACCGCCGGGGCGCTCCTCGGGCCGGTGATCGCGTTCGGCCTGGTGGCGGGCCTGGCCACCGGGTACGACTCCGTGTTCGCGGTCAGCTTCTGCCTCGGCCTGGTCGGCGTCCTGATCCTGCTGTTCCTCGTCCCCGTGCCCACCGCCCGCGTCCCCGGTGACGGTGCCGGTCCGGCCGCGCGCCCCAGGGCCGACCTGCGGGCGGGGCTGGCAGTCCTCGGCCGGGCGGGCCCGCGCCGGATCGCGGTCGCCGCCGGGCTGCTGGGACTGTGCACGGTCGGCGACATGTTCCTGTACCTGGCCCTGCAGCAGCGCGCCGGACTCGACCCGGCCGTCCTCCCGCTGCTCCCGCTGGGTACCGCGCTGACGTTCATGCTCGCCGCCGCCCCGGTCGGGCGGATCGCGGACCGGCTCGGCCGGTGGCGGGTGTTCCTCGCCGGCCACGTGCTGCTGCTCGCCGGGTACCTGCTCGTCGCGGGCGTACCCGGTTGGCCCGTCGCCGCCGCCGTCCTCGCCTGCCACGGCCTCTTCTACGCCGCCACCGACGGGGTCCTGATGGCCTGCGCGGCGCCCCTGATCCCCGAGGCGGTCCGCGCCACCGGCCTGGCCGTGGTCCAGACGGCCCAGGCGCTCACCCGGGCCGGCGGCGCGGTCGCGTTCGGACTCCTCGCCCAGAATCTCACCCTGCGCTCCGCGTTCCTCGTGTTCGCCGCGGCCCTCGGCGTCGCCCTGGTCGCCAGCGCCCGCATCGGAAGGTCACCGGTGGCCGCCACCTTCGTCCCGCCCGACCGTCAGGAGGCCCCCCGGTGACCGCCACCCTCGCCCCGCCCGACCGCACCACCCGCCCCGACCGCCGCCGCCCGCTCCTCGGCATCGCCCTGATCGCCGCGACCCTGCTGGCCGGCGGCGCGTACGTCGCCCTCCGCCCGTCCGCCCACGACGCGTCCGGCGGCACCCCGCTGGACCTGACCCGGCCGGGCACCCTGCTGTACGTGGACGGCTCACCCGGCCGGGTCCGGCAGGCGGCGCTCGCCGAACCGGGGCGCGTCCTGGGCTCGGGACCGACCTGCGAGCGCGCGTACGCCGCCGCCGGCACCCTCGTCTGCCTGCGGACGGACGCGGCCCCGGGCTCGACCCGGATCGTCGTGTACGACGGCCGCCTGGCCGAGCGCCTCACCCTGTCCGCGTGGGGCACCCCGAGCCGGGCGCGGGTCTCCCCGTCGGGCCGGTTCGTCGCGTGGACCGTGTTCCGCAGCGGCGACTCGTACCTGAACAACGGGCAGTTCTCCACCACCGCCGGCCTCTACGACCTGGAGACGGGCACCCACCACGGCTCCCTGGAGGACTACGCGGTCACCGTCGACGGCCGCCCGTACTCCGCGCCCGACCTGAACTTCTGGGGCGTCACCTTCGCCCGCGACGACCGCACGTTCTACGCCACGATGTCCTCGGGCGGCCGGACCTGGCTGATGCGCGGCGACCTCGGCACCCGCCGGATGACGGCCGAACGCGGCAACGTCGAATGCCCGTCGCTGTCCCCGGACGGCACCCGGATCGCCTACAAGTTCCGGACCGGCGACCGGTGGCGGCTGCACGTGCTCACCCTGGCCACCGGGGCCGACGTGCCCCTCGCCGAGTCCGCGCACGTCGACGACCAGCCCACCTGGCTCGACGGGGCCACCATCGCCTACACCCGGCCCGAGGGCGGCCGCCCCACCCTGTTCGCGGTGCCCGCCGACGGCACCGGCACACCCCGCCCCCTGCGCACCGGCGCGACCTCCCCGGCCCCCGTGCCGTGACGCCCCGCGCCCACGGACCGGCCCCGGTCGACGTCCCCGGCACCGCCGCGGTGCCGCCCCCGGGCCGGGCGCCGGACCGGAGCGGCGCCGCAGGGACGCCCCGCGCCGCCGCCCGGGCGGCACTCCGGAAGGCCCCGCTGATCGTCGCGCTCGTCCTCGGCGCGGTCGTGGTCGCGCTGCCGTCCCCGGTGCGCCCGGGACCCGCGCCGCGCGGGGGAGAGCCGGCCGCCCTCGGGGACGTGTGGCCGCACGCGAGGCCCGTCGAGCTGCCGGGGAACCTGGACGGCGGTGCCTCGTACACCCCGATGGTCGTGGGTTCGGGCTTTTCCGTGGGCGTGTCCCCCTCCGCCGACGGCACCCAGGTCCGCCTGGTGCTCCTCCGTGCCGGGAGACCGCCGCGCGTGGTCCGGGCGCTGCCGGCCGACCGGTCCCCGCGCTTCGTCGGCGTCACCGCCACCGCGGCCGGCCTGGTCTGGGCGGAGACCTTCGAAACCGGGACGACGGGTACCGGCGAGATCTGGCGCGCCGGACCCGACGGCACCGGACCCGCCCCGGTGACCGCCGACACCGGCCGCATGGTCGTGTTCGGCGCCCAGGGCGACCTGGTCGTGCACGGGGACACCGTGAGCTGGGCCGCGAGCGTCCCGGGCCCGGTCACAGAGATCCGTTCCGTCGCGCTGACCGGGGGAGCGGTGCACAGCACGACCCTTCCCGGGCGGTACTCGCTCGCCGCCTGGCCCTGGGCCGTCAGCGCCGCCGTCGAACAACCGGGCTCCACCGACCTGATCGACGTCGCCACCGGGCGGAGCACCCCGGTGCGCGGCGAGGCCACCGAGATCCTCGACTGCGGCCCCGCCTGGTGCCGGGTCCGGGTGCTCCGGCAGGACGGCGTCGCCCGGCACGAACTCATGCGCCCGGACGGCGGGGACCGGCGGCGGCTCGCGGCCGGGGACCTGCGCCCGGCCCTGCGGGACGTCGCGCTCCTCGACCGCTTCGAGATCCTGCTGGGTACGACCGACATGTTCCTCTACGACACCACCCGCCGCCGCCTGGTCCGGGTGGCCGGTCCCGTGGGCACCGTCCTCGGCCACGGCGCGGCCCTGTGGTGGTCCACCGGCGACAACGACCGGCTGACCTGGCACGTCCTCGACCTGGGCACCCTGACCTGACCCGGGACGCGGCGCTCCGGCCCGCCGACCGGAGCCGGGCCGTCACGCCGGCGGGCGATCCCGCGGGGGTCTGAGCGTCCGCTGTGGTCAGTGGGTGCGGCGCGGGACCCTGGTGGCGGAGCCGCCCCGGCCCACCGGCGGGCTTCGGGTGTCATGTGGCACGTTTCCCATCTACCGGCGACCAGGAATCGATGTCAAGCGATGAACGGGAACGCGCAGTTTCGAGCATGAATGAGCGCGACCCCTGCGGCTTTCCGCAACGTTTGCTCGCGGACCGCGGCAACGTTCACAACGGGACAACGAATTCTGACCGGACTCGGCTGTGGAGGGACCAACGCTCAGCGTCACGGCCCCGCGGCCGGGGAAATGCCGGGTCAGGCAGGGCGTATCGCCGTGCTGACGGTGGTGTGCAAGGGATCGCCGCAGCGGAAACCGCGCGGAAGGGGAGTGCCATTCTGTGGACCCGTGTTGACCAGGTCGGCACTCTGTGTTGAAGTTTTCGTTGTCGGGGCGGGCAGCGGACGGTGGACCGCGGCCCGCCACCGACGACTCCCGGACCGCCCGGTCGGCACCGAACGGCCCCAGATCTCCGCGCAGGCCGGATGATCGAAGTGGCTCTTCCCGGCCGTCCCCTCGGACGCTCCCCGCCGACACGGTCCCCGTCCCCGCCGCCCAGGAGGACCCGATGGATCCGGACCAGCTCCGTGCCGCGCTGGTGGCCGTCCCCGACCGGGACTGGCTGTGCGGCGCGCTGCTGCGCGTCGTCGAGGAACCGCGCACCATCGCCGGCCTGTACGCCGTCGCCGGCCGCCGCTGCGGGCACCTGGCCCTGCCCGCCGCACCCGGCTGGACCGCCGACGTCGCCGCCCGGGTGCTGCTCCTGACCGTCCTGCCGATGCGGGGCCGGGAACTCGCCGGGGCCATCGGGCCGCTGTACCAGTTCGGCGACGGTCGGGAGCGGCTCGCGGTGCTGCGCGCCCTGCCCCTGCTGGAGATCGGCGGGTGCGCGCTGCCCCTGCTCAGGGAGGCCGTCGACGGCAAGGATCCGATTCTGCTCGGCGCCGCCATGGGGCCGTACTCGGCGCACCTCGACGACGTGACGTGGCGGGAGGCGGTGCTCCGGTGCGTGCACACCGGCGTACCCGTCGCGCTGATCCACGATGTCGAGGGCCGGGGCGAGCGGGTGCTGGCGTGCATGCTCGCCGAGTACATCAGTGAGCGCCGCTCGACCGGCGCGCACGTCCGGACCGACGCGGTGGCGCTGCTGCGCCGGCTCACGGCGGACGAGATGCTGCCGGCGCTCGCGGAGGGCGCGGCCTGGGCCTGAGTCGGCGGGCCTGCGGTCGGCCCTGACCTCCGGGTAGGTTGGCCGGCATGGAACCCCGCCTCCGACCCGCCGCGCGGGCAATCATCGTCGACGACGCCGGCCGGGTCCTGTTGTGCCGGTTCGCGTTCGACCGGCCGGAGGGCCGCTTCGAGGTCTGGGCCACCCCGGGCGGCGGGGTCGAACCCGACGAGTCGCCCCTGGACGCGCTGCGCCGCGAGCTCGTCGAGGAGATCGGCCTGCGGATCACCGGGGACGACCCGCCGCACGTCTGGCACCAGGTGGTGGTGGCCGAGGGGCACGCGAAGGGCTACGACGGGGTGATCAACGACTTCTTCCTGGTCCGGACCGCCCCGTTCGAGCCCCGGGGCTCGATGACCGACGCGGAACTCGCCGCCGAGAACGTCACCGGCTTCCGGTGGTGGACCCCCGAAGAACTCGACGGGTACGAGGGGCCGGCGGTGTTCGCCCCGCGCGCCCTGCCGACCGGGCTGGCCGCCCTGCTCGCGGGCGGGCCGCCCCGGCGGCCGATCCCGATGGGCCTCTAGGGCCGCTGCGCTTTGATCAAAAGCGCACGGCGTGCGCGTTTCCCTCGCGAAACCGGGAGCCGGAGCCACCGCCGGCAGCCGCGACGCGCACCGTCCACGACCCTGTGCGCCCGCCCGCCGCCGGCTCGCGAGGGGCACGCCCATCTATGATCCACTGGCACCGCGACCATGACGGGGGTACGCCAGTGATCGACGCGATCTTCTTCGACATCGGTGGGACGATCGTCGACGAGTCCTACGAGTTCGACGGCTGGGCGGACTGGTTCGGCGTGCCCCGGCACACGATGTCGGCGGTCCTCGGCGCGGTGATCGCCCGGGGCCAGGACTGGCAGGAGACGTTCCGTACGTTCCGACCCGGGGTGGACCTCGCCGTCGAGCGCGAGCGCCGGGCGGCCGCCGGCAGGTCGGAGTCGTTCGGCGAGGCCGATCTGTACCCCGACGCGCGGGGTTGCCTGTCCGCCCTGAAGGACCAGGGCCTGTTCGTGGGCCTGGCCGGCAACCAGCCCGCTCACGCGGAGACGATCCTCCGCGCCCTCGACCTCCCCGTGGACGTGATCGGCACGTCGGACGGCTGGGGCGTGGCCAAGCCCGCGCCGGCCTTCTTCGAACGGGTGGTCCGCGAGGGCGGCGGCGACGCGTCCTCGATCCTGTACGTCGGCGACCGGCCCGACAACGACGCGCGCCCCGCCATGGCGGCCGGCATGCCGGCGTGCCTGATCCGGCGCGGCCCGTGGGGACACGTCCTCGACCTGCCGGACGTGGCCGGGCGGTGCCTGTTCCGCGTCGACGCGCTGGACGAACTCCCGGGCCTGGTCGCGGAGCACAACGCGGCGGGCGGCTAGCCCGACCACGGGTTCGGCGCAGCCCGCCGGGAACGCGATCTCGCGGTCCGCGACAGGGTCGGCATCGCGGGCGCGCACCATGTCCCTTGCTCCACGCGGCGTGACTACTGCGTGCCGAACATCTGGGTCCAGTAGATCCGGCCACTGCCGGACGCCTTGCCCACGCCCATCGCCTTCGACGCGCAGTTGAGGATGTTGGCCCGGTGCCCGGCCGAGTTCATCCACATGTCCATGGTGCTCTGGGCCGTGGTGCTGCCGGAGGCGATGTTCTCGGCCGACGGCGTCAGGTACCCGGCCCGCTTGGCGCGGTCCCACGGGCTGACCCCTTCGGGGGTGGTGTGCGAGAAGTAGTCGCGGGCGACCATGTCGGCGCTGTGGTCGTAGGAGGCCTGGGCGAGCTGCACCTCGTAGCGGACCGCCGAGCAGCCCGCCTCGGCGCGGCGCTGGTTGACGAGCGCGAGGACCTCCGCCTCCACGTCGCTGACGCCGGTCGGCCTCGGCGGCACCGGGACCGGCTTGGCCGACGTGGGTTTCGCCTTCGTGGGCGACGGCCTGGCCGGCGTGGGACTCGGAGCCACCGTCGGCGACGGCGAGGGGGACGGCGACGGCGGGGCCGAGGGCGACGGCACCGGGTTCGCGCTGGTCTCCGGCGCGGGTTCCGGGACGGACGACGACGGCGGCGGCCCGGACGACGCGTCGGTGGGCCGCAGCCGGTACGCCGCCGTGCCGCCCAGCACCGCGAGGACGGCGGCCGCCGCCAGCGAGGCCACCAGCAGGGTCCGGGTGGCCCTGCCGCCGGCGGGGAGCGGCCCCAGGTCGACGGACGCGTGGTCGTGCCGGTCGGCCTCGGCGAACCTCGTGGCGAGCAGCTCGGGGGAGCCGGTGAACAGCCGGCCGGTCCGGAGCACGAGGAGCGCCGCGCTGACCCGGCTGATGTCGAGTACCCGGCTGATCTCGGGGGTGGTCAGGTTCCAGTAGACCGAGAGTTCGAGGACCGTGCTGCGCCGGGGGCTGAGGTTCGCCGACCGGGCGGTGGCCCGGCGGCGGGCGGTGCCCAGGAACCAGGGCAGCAGGGGGTAGGTCAGCGGCCGGTCGGTGGTCTGGTGCCACGCGTCGCGGAACGACTCCCGGGCCGCGTCCTCGGCGAGGCGCCGGTCGCCGGTCAGTCGGTGCAGGAAGCCCACCACCCCGTCGTAGTGCCGGGCGTGCAGGGCGTCGATCGCGGAACGGTCCCCGAAGGACGCGTCGGTCGGCATCGTTACCTCACTCGGGTTGTCTGCCCCGCGACGCTATGTGCCCCGAGAGGTGACTGGAAGGAATCCGCCGAGTATTTAGGGAACTTTTGAGGTACGCGGACGCCGGCGCGGTGTCACCAGAAGGCGCCGACCCCGGCCTCGGGCGCGGACACCGGTGCGGCCGAGCGGGGCCGGGCGGTCGACGCGCGGACGATCACCCGGGGGAGGACGTGGACGTGCAGTTCCGCCCGCCCGGACCGCCCGCTGTACAGCTTGCGCAGCAGGAACTCGACCGCGAGCCGGCCCACGTCCTCCCGGGTGGGTGCGACCGCGGTGAGCGGAATGTCCGACAGGCCGGCGGGCACGATCCTGCCCCGCTGCCGGGCGCGCTGGACTCAGAACAACGACTTCGGGGCACAGACCGGCTGGTCTGTGCCCCGAAGCCCGAAGAGTTGGTGCTCGGCCAGCGGCTTCGTGGTCGAAGGTCGGCTAGCTGTGCAGCGCCGCGCTCGGGAGCGTCCTGCTGTGCCAGGCGTTGTCGTGGTAGTACCACTGGGCGAGCAGGCCGCTGGACCCCCGGGCGAAGGCCATCGGGTCGCCGTCCTGAGAGGTGACGGCCGCCGGGTCGCCCGTGAGAGCGTCCGAGGTGATCGTCCGGCTGTGCCAGATGTTGTTGTAGTAGTACCACTGGCCCATCTGGTTACCCGTGGTGCGGGCGAACACGACGGGGTTGCCGTCAGAACTGCGTACCACTGACGGGTTGCTGGCCACAGAGGCGTCCGCGGTCACCGCACGGTCGTACCAGACGTTGTTGTGGTAGTACCACTGCCACATCCGGTTGTCGGTGCCCCGGGCGAAGAGGACGGGCACTCCGTCGGAACCCGTGGTGACCGTCGGGTCTCCGCCGACGACGGCGCTGGTGGTGATGGTGCGGCCGACCCAGGCGTTGTCGTGGTAGTACCACTGGACCATGCGGTTGTCGGTGCCGCGGGCGTAGACAGTCGGCGCGCCGCCGTTGGTGCTCACCGCTGCGGGGTCACCGGTGAACGTGTCGTTGGTGACGGTGCGGCTGTACCAGGCGTTGCTGTAGTAGTACCACTGGATCAGCTTGTTGTCGGTGCCCCGGGCGAAGACCATGGGGGTACCGGACGCGTCGACGGTGGCCGTGGGGTCGCTGGCCAGAGTGTCGTCGCTCAGCGGGCGGCTGTACCAGGCGTCGCTGTAGTAGTACCACTGGATGAGCCTGTTGTCGGTGCCCCGGGCGAAGACCATCGGCTCCCCGCCGGCGCCGGTGATGGCGGTCGGGTCACCGGCCAGGGAGCCGCCGAGCGAGCGGTTGTACCACTGGTTGTTGGCGAAGTACGCCTGCTGGAGCGTGTTGTCCGCGGCCCGGTCGAACACATGGTAGGTCCCCGCGTTGTGCACGGCGCGGGAACCGGCCTTGACGGGGACCGGCACGGGTGCCGGGGGCGGGGTATCGGCACAGTTGTTGCTGGTCAGGAAGAAGCTGTTGGCGCGGTCATCGTCGGTGATGTCGACGGCCGCGCCGTCGAAGTAGGACTGGACGACGACGCTGTCGCGCCGCTGGGCGTAGTGCAGGTGCGGGCCGCTGCTCTGGCCCGTGGAGCCGACGTTGCCGATGTGCTGGCCGCGGGTGACGGACTGGCCCTGGCTGACGGGTGCGGGCCTGATCATGTGCAGGTAGTCGGTTTTCCAGCCGTTTCCGTGATCGAGGGTCACCATGTTCCCGCCACCGCTGTCGTAGCCGCGGAAGGAGACGGTGCCGGCGAAGGAGGCGACGATCGGTTTGTCATTGGTGTAGGCATCCCATTTGGGATGGGTCATGTCGATGTCATAGTCGTCGTGACCGGCATAGGTGGCCATTCGCCACTGTTCCCCACAGGGGAAGGGCATCTGGAACAGCGGCCGGGGCCCGGCGGCATGGGCGGGGGACACCGCGCCTAGGAGGCTGGCGGCCAGGGCTGTCGCTGTGAGGACGCCGACGAGGGCGCGGCGGACCAGGGAGTTCACGAAGAGGGCTCCGTTCGAGGAGAGGTGGGATGGTGGGGGCTGGCTTCGTGTGACATCGACGGCAGTGGGCTGGGGACCGGCTGGTCACAGGGGCAGGTCGGCCAGTGGCAGGGCATGGAGGCCGGTGACGGCCCAGTCGCGCAGCGGTGGCGCGGCGACCGCGCGGTCCAGTACTGTCCGGGCCGCGGCCGCCGCCTCGGTCGGTCCGGCGGCGCGCAGGATCAGGACGGTCTCCAGGCGTCCGGGCTGGTCGGGGTCGGGTGCCCGGGCGCGGACGTGGTCGAGCTGGTCGGCCGGCAGCGCGTGTGCCCAGAGCAGGTCCACGAGCGTCTCCGGGTTGAGCCGCCCAGGAGGGCCGTCCAACCGGGTGGCGACCGCGTACCGGCCGCCTACTCCCAACATGCGGTGCACGGTGCCGAGGTGGTGGCCAGGGCTCCGGTGCCCTGTGCCACGGTGGACAACGGCAGCGCCATAAGAACAGCAAGTAGGGCGAAAGTCGCAATACTGGATGCTTTGGGCATGGCGGTGTCCTCACAGGTGTGGTGATGGAGGGTGAGCGACCGGCGCCTGTGGCCCCTGCTCGGTCCCGCTGGCCTTGCGGCCTCCGGTGAGGACAACTATTCCCGCAGGTCACGGCAAGGGAAAGGGTCCACCCATGGCGTCATCGGGCCATGGCCCGATCGGGCCATCACCCCGGTCGCGTCGGCCCGGTTCGCAGTGGTGGCGTGACGTTGGGCTGCGGGCGGTCTTGCCGCGACAGCGGTCCCGTGGCAGGCTCCAGCCGTTGTTCGACACCGCCACGGGGGGCGAATGTGTTACGAGAACTGGGACTGAATGCCGTGTGTGAGCGGGTGTACCGCGCTCTCCTGGACGATCCGACCCTGGCCGGGGCTGACGTGGCCGACCGGCTCGGTCTGACGCACAGTGAGGTGTCGGCCTCCTTGGACGAACTCGCCGACCTGGCGCTGCTGCGCATGTCACGCACCGAACCCACCCGCCCCCGCGCGGTCAGCCTCGACCGCGGCGTCGCGCTTCTCCTCTCCCGACGGGAGGCCGAACTGGCGGCCCGGCAGCGGGCCCTCGCCGCGCAGCGCACAGCCGCCAACGAGGCGGTCGAGACTGCCGCACGCGCCCGGTCCCAGTCCGGAGTGGAGCTGTTGACCGACCTGGACGTGATCCAGACCCGGATGGAGAGCCTCCTGCAGGGCGCGCGGGTGAGCTGCATGTCGATCGTGCCCACCGTCATGTCCACCGAGGCGCTGCACGAGGCCCGCCAACTCGACCTCGATCTCCTCGCCCGCGACGTCCGGGTGCTCAACCTGTGCCACGAGGGGATCCGCGCCAACCCGGGCGCCCTGGCCTACGCCCGCCAGATGTCGGCGTCCGGAGCCCGGATCCGCACCGCCCCGGCACTGCCCATCCGGCTGCTCGTCGTCGACGCCGCCACGGCGGTCCTCCCCGTCGACCCGGACGCTTCCAGGAACGGCGCGGTCCTGATCACCGCCCCCGGCATGTTGCGGGCGCTCCTCAGCCTGTTCGACCGGCTGTGGGCCGACGGCACACCCCTCGAAGAAGCCGCCCACGTCGACCAGAGCACCGGGCTGACCGCCTCGGAAACCGAACTTCTGCGCCTACTGGCCGGGGGCCTCACCGACGAGGCCGCAGCCAAACGCCTCAACGTGTCCGTCCGCACCGTCAAACGACGGATGGAGGAACTCACGCGCCGCCTCGACGCCGGTTCCCGGTTCCAGGCCGGTCTCCGCGCCGGACAACGGGGCTGGCTGTAGACGGACCCGGGCCTCCGGCCGAGCCGCGCGGCGGTCGAGACCGGGCCCTGACCGCGTGGTCGGGGCCGGCGGGACGGGCCACCGCGAACCGCCGTGTGCCGGCGTCGACGTCGAGGACGGGGCCCTCCCCGACGCAGGTGCTCATGAGAAGCCCCCGTCGATGACAACGAATCTTCCGCGAAACCGAGTAGAACGGCTCAAACCCAGGTGATGCGGTCGTGCCTGCATCACGGCCGAACGGTGGCACCGAGGCGGACACGCGGCCAGGGAGGCGGAGCGTTGGGACGAGGGTGCAGTTCGAGGACCTGCGAGTACTCTCGTGCGGATGATCTTGCATGAGGTGACAGACGTACTCCGCCACTGGGCACAGGGCTTGGCCGCCGTCAGGCGCAACTCCGTGCCCGTCGAGACCACCTGGGGTCTGCGGATCGACGAGGTCCGGCCGAAGACCCGCTCCCGCTGTCTGGTGTTCCGCGACGACCTCGAGGCGGCGCGCGGCGCGGCGAAGGAGGCGACCGCTCCGCACGGCGTGGTCATCGTTGTCGCCGCCGAGGACGCGGTGGCAGCCCTGCTCGGGCCGGCCTGGACGCGGACGCCGCCGGAGCCGCTCATGACGACCACGCTGCGGCGGGTCGCGTGGAGCGTGCCCGCCGGCTACGAGCTCAGCACCACGATCGACGCGGGCGTCATCCACGTGCGCGTCCAGTCCGAGGGCGAGGTCGCCGCGGCGGGATACACCGCCGTGGTCGACGGTGTCGCCGTCGTGGATCGTGTCGCCACAGATCCGGCGCATCAGCGCCGTGGCCTGGGCACAGCGGTGATGAACGCGCTCACCGTCGCGGCCATGGACCAGGGGGCGGTGACCGCCGTGCTCCATGGCACGGACGAAGGGCGCGCGCTCTACGAGGGCCTGGGCTGGCACGTGCGCTCACGGATCACCAGCTTCACTCGGGAGGCGTGATCGGGCGGGTGCGAGCGCCGCCAGTTCGGCTCGCACCGCGCGCCTGCCCGTGGTGGCGCCGGGCCCACTCGTGGCCCTCGGTAGGTCACGACCTGGCTGCCGTCGCGGCAGGCGGGCAATGCGCCCGGCGCCGGCCACGGCTCTGTCGCCCAACGCCGCCGAGCGGATGACGCCCGGCGGCGCGGGTCAGGCGGCGGTACCGGTCGCTGTCCAGTGCGGATCCCGGCCGATGAAGGCCAGCAGCCGGGTCTGGGGGTCGGCGGTTCCGCTCACCGGCACCTTCGGTCCGTACTGTCCGGACGACCGGATGACGTCCTCCAGTGGTTCCATTCCCGCCAGCAACACGGCGCAGGACTCCTGATCGAGGCGGTCGTCCTGGCCGGTGGCCCGCGCCAGGTCCCAGGTGTGCATGAACACGTCGGTGGTGTAGAACTGGTCGATCGCGCGGTCCAGTGGCACGTCGCCGATGTGCCGGTTGGACAGGGTCAGTCCGGCGGTCGCCGGGTCGTCGAGCAGCGCCTGCACGGCATCGAAGTGCGCCTGCCAGGCGCCGGCCGGGTCGTCATCGACCGAGGGTACGGCGGGCAGCCGCACGCCCGAGCCGCCGGCGAGGAACGACGGCAACCATTCGACGAGGTGACGCACGACGTCGCGGGCGGCCCAGCCGGCGACCGGAGCGGGCGCGTCCCACGAGCGGGTACCCCGGACCCGGTCGGTGAAGACCCGGCCGATCTCCCGGTGTCGCTCGGCGGGCCGGTCAGACAGTGCCATCGGCGATCATCTTCTCGAGCTTCGCGTAGCCGTCGTTGACCCCGGTCTCCATGCCGCTGGCGAGCCACGCGTCACGGCTCTCGAAACTGTCCACGAGGGACTGTGCGCGCAGCCGGGTGCGCCCGTTGCCGAGATCCTCGAACCACAGCGTCTCCAGCGCCACGCCGTCGGGCTGCCCCTCGAACGTGAACGTCTGCACGATCCGGCCCGGCCCGACCTCGTGGAAGCAGCCGCGGAATCCGTACTCGACGCCGTCGTGGGTGGACACGAACCGCCAACTGCCCCCGGAGCGCGCATCCCACTCGACCACGCGCGTCCGCGTCGTGCTCGGCCCGACCCACTGCGCGAACAGCTCGGGATCGGTGTGTGCCCGCAACAGCTGCTCGGGCGTGCCGTTGAAGTCGCGGGTCATCCAGATGACCGGCACCTTCGGATCGGCCTCGATCGTGGCTTCGGGGATGGTGTTCATGTCGCGCTCCTGTTCGCATCCTGGTTGTCGGGATCGGTCGGTGTCTCTTCGTTCATCCGCGCCAGCACCGCGTCCAGGCGGCGGTATCGCTCCTCCGCCTGGCGTCGGTAGCGCTCGATCCAGCTGTCCATCACGTCGAAGACATCCATTTCCAGCCGCACCGGCCGAGGCTGCGGTCCGGGTGGCCGGCTCACCACCCCGGCGTCCTCGAGCACTCTGAGGTGCTTGTAGACCGCCTGCAGCGTCATCTCGTAGGGCTCGGCGAGCTGGCTCACGGTCGCGTCGCCGGCCGAGAGTCGGGCCACCAGGTCGCGCCGGGTCGGATCCGCGAGCGCCGCGAAGATCCGCGACAGCGTGTCAGTCGTCATCGCTGGGCCCATAGACTTTCAACCTTTCAGTTGAAAGTGACGCTACTCGGGTGCGATAAGCCTGTCAACCCAATAGTTGAAAGACCAGCTCACCTGCACCGCCCACACGTCCCGCAGGCCACACCGGCGCCCCTCACCGTTCGGCCCTACACGTCGTCCCAGGCCATCGAGCTCATCCGCCACCCGGCCGGCGTCCGCACGAACTGGGTGGTCTTGTGGCCCGCGCCCTCGAACCACGCGCCACGCAGAAACCCCTTCTTGTGGTACTCGCTGAACCGGTGCGCGACGCCCCCGAAGATCTCGGTCCGCTCGGCGACCTCCCACTCGGAGAACTCCGTCAGCGTCCCGTCGGTGAGGATCTTCCGCCGGGGCGCGATGAAGCCGTCGAGGTCGTACAGCACGGGTTCGGGTCCGACGTTGCTGATGATCCGGCCCTCCGGGATGAACACGTCGCGGATGACGTCGACGTTCGGGAGGGTGCCGCCGGTGTTGGTGAACGCGCCGAGGAAGGTGCGGGTCAGCCGGTCGAGCTCGGCCTTGACGTCGGCGTCGACACCGCCGGCCGTGATCCCGGCGTCGGGGCCGCCGGCCGTGACGGCGGCGTCCGGACCGCCGGCCGTGACAGCGGTGTCCGGGCCGCCAACCGTGTCGGCGGCGTTCGGGCCGCCGGGCCGAGCCGCGGCCCCGGCCCCGGCCGGCGGCGTCGCGGTGTCCGGCCCGGCCCCGGCCCACTCGGTGGCCAGCACCGCCCAGATCTGCTGGTCGCGCCGGACCCCGTCGGCCCCGGGATGGAACTGCCGCAGCGTGCCGTCGAGGCTCATCCCCAGCCGCCGGGCGACGGCGATGCTGCGCGCGTTCTCCGGCAGCGTGCGCCACTCCGCGCGGCTCAGCCCGCGCCCGAACGCCCAGTCGATCATCATCCGGATCACGGGCGTGACGAGCCCCCGGCCCTCGGCGGCCGGTTCGAGCCAGCAGCCGAGCTCGCACACGCCCGTGGCCGCGTCCAGGCTGACGAACATGGTGCCGCCGACGAGGGTGCCGTCGCGCCAGATGCCGTAGATCCGTCGCCGGTCCGCGGCGCCCTCGTCGGCGTAGCGCTGGAGCACCGCCCGCGCGCCGGCGATGTCGGTCGCGACGAAGCCCGCCCCGACCCAGGGTGCGATATGGGTCCGGGCGCGGTCGAGGTGGGCCAGGAACTCCTCGGCGTGCCACGGCTCGAGCGCGCGCAGCTCGGCGTTGTCGCGCAGCGGGATGACGAACATCGGCCCTCCATTTACATAACAAGTGTTTCGCGAATGTATCCTGGCGGCATGCCACGCCACAAGGGAGATCACGACGCCCGCCGCCGGGACGTGTCGGCGGCCGTGTGGCGGGTGCTGGCCGCGCACGGGTTCGGCGGCCTGACGATGCGCGCGGTCGCCACCGAGATGGGCGCCACGACCGGCCTGCTCACGCACTACTTCCCCAGCAAGAAGGACCTGGTCGCCCACGCGTTGGCGCTGCTGGACGAGCACCGGGCGACCCGGCCGCGGCGTACCCCTCAGGAGGGTCTCGAAGGGTTCTCCGCGCTGCGCGCCGCGCTGCTGGACATCCTCCCGCTGACGCCCGACGCCGCCGCCGACAACCGGATCTGGGTCAGCTCCTGGGACACCGCGCTGGCCGATCCGGAGCTCGCGGCCGGGCACGCGGCCCGCTACGCCCGGTCGCGCGAGCGCCTCGGTCTGCTCGTCCGGGCGGCGCAGGCGCGGGGGGAGCTGTCGCCGGGCGACCCGGCCGAGCTCGCGGCGGACATCCAGTCGTTCGTTCTGGGGCTCATCGTGCAGGTGCTGCTCGGCGGCGCGGACGACTACCCGCCGGAACGACAGATCCGACTTCTCGACGGGTACCTGGCGCGGCTGACCCCCGCGCGGAACGCCGGATAGGCAAGGCACCCTCAGTCGGCGTCGTCTCGGCCCGCTCGGCGATCGAGGAGACCGCCCTCTGGGTCGCCCCTGCCGTGGTCACCGCCTACGACTGGTCGACCGTGCCCGCCCTCGCCGCCGTCGGCAACGGGGCCGGCGCGGTCGTCAACGCGCTCGTCGGGGCCCACCCGGGCCTGCGCGCGACGATCGCCGGCCTGCCCTCCGCCCTGGACGCGGTGCGGATCCACGCCCTGGTCCCCGGGTCGGCCGGCCGGGTGGAACTGACCCCGTGCGGCGGACTGACCCCGCCGGCCGGCGCGGGGCCGGGCCGCGCGGCGTCAGCAGTGGCAGAGCACCTGGATCATCAGCACGTCGTCGTCCAGCGCCTCGAGGTACGCGGCGACGCTCCGCAGGTGGGCGTCGCCCGTGCCCTGGTCGTCCTGGTCGCCGTCGATCCACGTCCCGTCGGTGGTCAACAGAGCCCACGTCGCGACGGCGTAGTCCGCTGCCAGATCGAACTGCTGCTGCCCGCCGCAGGCGAAGTAGGCGACCGGGTCGCTGCCCAGACACCACATGCCGACGTTCGGATAGCGGCTCGTCACGGTGTGGTCGGCCAGGGCCTGGTTCAGCGGCTGTTCCCGGTGGTCGATCCGCGCCTGCTCCAGCGGGTACCGTCGGGGGTCAGCCTCGTGCCGGTCCTGGAACCATGCCCACGGTCGCGCCGGTGGATGGTCGGCGACGGCCCGCTCCCAGTCCGCGAACGCGGCGTCCCACTCCTCGCGGACGATCCGCGCCGCCCGTTCCCGGGTCGCGTCGAGGTCCAGCAGACCCCTCGGCCCGCCGTCGCACCCGGCCGACGGCGGCTCCGGCGGTGCCTCGCCCCGCTCGACGCCCTGGTGGACCAGCCGGGCGTCGCCGATGTGTCCGGCCTTCACCAGGAGGCGCTCACGGCCCGCGCGGACGGTCCACCAGTCCCAGTGGCCTTGTTCGTTCCACTCGCCGGGCCGGTTCATGTCAAAGGGGGCCAGGGCCGCCGTCAGCGCGGCCACCACGTCCGCCGGTTCGGTCGGCGGCAGGCAGACCGTGACCCGGAACGTGGCCATGAGGACCCCCTGGTGTGTTCGACAACGTCAGGCGGTATCCCACCAGGCCCCGACCGTTGCCGCTACCGGATTAGGCCGACGGCTTCCCGCGCCACCTTCTCGTCGTACGGCCGCCCCAGCTCCCGCGCCAGCCCGATCGTCCGCTCCAGCAGCCCCAACGCCTCCTCGCGGCGCCCCGCCACCCGGCAGGTCTCGGCGTAGCTGTGCAGCACGTTCATCTCCAACTGCACCTCGGCCAGCGGCTCCAGCAGCTCGGAGGCGCGCCGGTGTTCTGCGAGGGCCTCCTCGTACGCACCCGTGATCCGCAGCGCGACGCCGAGGTAGTTGTGGCACCACGCCTGGTTGTGCGCGAGGTTGTTCCGCTCGGCCAGCTCCAACGCCTCCCGGATCAGGCGCAACGCCTCCGCCGGTTCATCCGGGGCCAGGGCGAGGCCGAGGGTGACGAGTCCGGTGATCCGGGCGGGCCCGTCGGCCAGGGCCAGGGACGCGCGGGCGAGGTCGACGGCCTCGCCGGGCCGCCCGAGGTGCAGGGTCACCCAGGCCTCGAACGCCAGCGCCTGGGACCGTCCGGCGGGCCGGCCGAGCTTCCCGAACAGCGCGCCCGCCCACCGGAACCGCTCCCGGGCGGCCTCCAGGTCGCCGAGATCCCGGAGCGCGAAACCGGTCCGCAGCGCGAGGCCCGCCGCGAGCTCGTCGTCGTCCGGGCCGGACCGCGCGGCCCGTTCGTAGGCGGCGAGGGCCTCGGTGAGGCGGCCGGCGGCGGCGTGGGCGAAGCCGAGGTCCGCGAGGAGCGACGCCCGCTCCCGGTCGCGGCCGAGACGCCCGGCCGCGGCCGCCGCGGCCTCGAGGAGCCGGGCTTGGTCGTCGGTGCCCCGGTGCCGGAAGAACCAGACCCGCATGGCCTGTGGCAGGGCGGCCACGATCTCGTCCGCGCCGAGGCGTACGGCGGCGTCGAAGCAGGCGACCAGGTTGACGTACTCGAGGTCGAACCAGGCCATCGCCGCCGCCGGATCGCCCGGCGCGGGCCGGGGGCGGTGCGGGGAGGGCAGGGTCGCGTCGTGGGCGACGGCCCGCGCCAGGTAGTGGTCCAGGACCCGGCGCAGGGCGGCCCCGGCCCGCGGCTCCTCCTCGGCGGCGAGGTCGGCCGCGTACCGCCGGATCAGGTCGTGCATCCGGTACCGGCCCGGGGCCGGCTCCTGCACCAGGTGCGCGTCGACGAGTTCCTCCAGCACCTGGTCGGGCGCGGTGTCGGCGAGCGCGCCCGCCGCGGCCGCGTCGAAGTCGGTGCCGGGCAGCACGCCCAGGAGCCGGAACATCCGGCGCTGGTCGGTGTCGAGCTGCTGGTACGACATGCCGAACACGGCGTCGAACCGGCCGGCGTTGTCCCGGAGCCGTTCGGCCAGCACCGCCACCGTCCAACCGGGGCGGTGCCGGAGCCGCGCGCCGGCCATCCGCAGGGCGAGGGGGAGTCCGCCGCACTGCCGCAGTACCTGGCTGACCGCGTCCTTCCCGGTGAGGGTGAGCCCGGCGGCCCGGCCGAACAGGCGCTCCGCGTCCCCGTCGGCCAGCGGTTCCAGGGACACCGGGGGCACCCCGTCGAGGCTGACGAGCCGGTGCCGGCTG
This sequence comes from Longispora urticae, assembly GCF_053902585.1. Lineage (NCBI taxonomy): Bacteria > Bacillati > Actinomycetota > Actinomycetes > Micromonosporales > Micromonosporaceae > Longispora > Longispora urticae. Next base: position 22,082 of record NZ_JAQZSH010000012.1, on the reverse strand, counting down.
GTGACCAAGACGGCGGACCTTCCCGCGCCCGGCAGCAGCGGGCGCACCTGTTCGGCGTCGGCGGCGTTGTCGAGAACGACGAGGGCCCGGCGGCGGGACAGCTCCGACCGCCAGAGCGCCGCGCGTTCGGCCGCGCCGGCCGGCGGGTGCGCGATGTCCAGCGCGGCGAGCAGTCGGCCCAGTGCGGCCTGCGGCTCCAGGGGTTCCTGGCCGGGGGTGAAGCCGTGCAGGTCGAGGTAGAGCCCGCCGTCCGGGTACGCCGGGGCCAGCCGGTGGGCCAAGTGCACCGCGAGGCTGGTCTTGCCGACGCCGCCCATCCCGTCGACCGCGACCGCGCCGGCCGTGCGCAGCAGCTCCTCGACCAGCGCGGACTCAGCCTCCCGCCCGGTGAAGTCGAACAGGTCGGCGGGCAGGTCGTTGCGGCGCGGGGCGGGGGCCGCACCGGCCCTGGCGGCCTCGGCCCACACGGCGCGCAGCGGTCGGGGGTCGCGGCCCACGACCCGGCACAGCGCCACGACGGCCTCCCACGGCGGCACGAGCCGACCGGCCAGGTACCGCGACAGCGACGAGCTGCTCAGGCCCGCCCGGACGGCGAGGGCGCGCAGGCTGAGACCGCTCAGCTCCTTGATCCGGGAGAGCTGGCCGACCAGGTGGTCGTGGGGGCTGGACACGTGCAACACCGTACCCGTCCCGTTGCCCGATTTTTGTTCTGAGCCACGTCTGCCCTGGTGGAAGGGGTCGCGGGTGTCCCACGGTGTCCCACGGGCGGCGCGGGGACGGGGGCGTCGATGGTCGGATGACTCCTGTCAGCGACGCCCACGGAGGAGGACACGATGTCGACCGAGCGCATGCCGAACCCGGCGGTTCTGATCCCCGGGGCGATGGAGGCCCTGACGGGCGTCGAGCAGGCCATCGCCGGTACCGGGCTGGACGGCAGGCTGCTGGCGCTGAGCCACCTGCGGGCCAGCCAGATCAACGGCTGCGGCCCGTGCGTGGCCGGGGGCGCCGACCGGGCGGTCCGGCACGGCGCGACCGCCGAGCAGGTGCACGCCGTCGCCGCGTGGCGGGAGACGCCCTGGTTCAGCGGGCCGGAGCGGGCCGCGCTGGCCCTGACCGAGGCGGTGACCCGGCTCGCCGACAGCGCGGACCCGGTGCCGGACCACGTGTGGGACCTGGCCGCCAAGCACTTCGACCAGCGGGAACTGGCCGCGCTGCTGCTCAACATCGCGCTCACCAACGCCTACAACCGGCTCAACGCGCCGACCCGCCAGCAGGCCGGCTGTTCCTGATCCAGCTCCAACCACAAGATCAACAATGCCACAATCGGTGGGTACGCCCGCCGGGCAGTCCGTCCACTTTTCTGAGAGGAACCTAGTCATGGCGACCACCAAGAAGGCCAGCACGACGACCGGCGAGAAGTACGACGGCTTCACCGAGGAGGAGCGCGCCGCGATGAAGGAGCGCGCCAAGGAACTGAAGGCGGGCGCCAAGCGCGTCAAGGTCGACCCGGAGGTCGAGGTGCTCGCGAAGATCGCCGAGATGTCGGACGCCGACCGCGCGCTCGCCGAGGGGCTGCACGCCCTGATCAAGGCCCACGCGCCGGTCCTCACGGCGAAGCTGTGGTACGGCATGCCCGCCTACGCCCGCGACGGCAGGATCGTGTGCCACTTCGTGGCCGCCGGGAAGTTCAAGACCCGGTACGCGACGTTCGCCTTCAGCGACGAGGCCAACCTGGACGACGGCACCCTGTGGCCGAACTCGTTCGCGCTGACCGAACTGACCCCCGCCGCCGGGAAGCGGATCGCCGCGCTCCTGGAACAGGCCGTGAGCTGAACTCCCCGGGCGGCCCCCAGCGGAATGTCGGACGCGCCCACGCCGACACCCCGCTGGGGGCCGCGGTCCGTTCCCGGTCGGCCCCGGGCCCGACGGGGCGCGGGAGCACGGCACCTGACGTGCCGCCGGAGCGTCCTCGGGTGCCACGGGCCCGGTGCCCGGTCATGCCGCCGGCGGTGTTTTCGGGGAGTCGGAGGTCCGACACCCGGCTGTGTCCACGGGCGGCGCGGGCGACCCGCGTGGGAGACTGGTAGCCCACGTCGCGAAGGTCATCTCCAGACGATGTCACCGATTCTCCCCACCCTCGCCGACCGCCTGTACGCCCTGCGTCGGCAACGCGGTTGGAGCCAACGGAAACTGGCTGCCAGGGCCCAGATCAGCAACGCCACCGTGTCGCGGATCGAGTCCGGCACCGGGCACGGCGTCAGCCTCACCATCGTGACGATGCTGGCCAGGGCCCTGGAGTGCGAGGTCTCCGTCCTCCTCCTCGGCGGCCCGCCGACCCGTCAGGCGGTCAACGACCTGGCCCACCAGGTGTACCGGTCCCTGCTCCCCCTGACCGCCCCCCACCGGGCCGCCACCCCGTACCCGCAGTTCGCCGCCGACCTGGCCGCGCTCCGCACCGCCCGGGTGGCCTGCGACTTCGTCCAGGTCCTGGCCGTCGCGCCGCCGGTCCTGCGCGCGCTGTCCGTGCGGGACCGTCCCGACGACACCACCCACGCGTGCTACGACGTCGCGCTGGCGCTGCGCATGCTCGGCCACCTCAGCACGGCGTTCATCGCCCTGAACATCGCCCAACAGGCGGCGGACCTGGCCGTGGCGACCGCCGCGCTGTCGCCTGTCGTGACGGCCCTGCGGGGTGTCTTCGCCCTGGAGGACGAGGAGCCCGCCACCGCCCTGGCCCTGGTCGAGCACGCCCGCCCGGCCCCCGTCGACGGTCCGGCGGCGGCGGCCGGCCACGCCACCCTCGCGCTCATCGAGGGACTCGCCCACGCCCACACCCGCCGGTCCGACGGCAGCGACCAGGTCCACCGGGCCCGGCGGCTCCTGGCGCGGTCCGCCGGCACGGCCGACCTCCTCGGTACCGGCATCTTCCGTCCTTCCGATCTGGACCTGTGGCACATGAAGATCGCCGTCGCCCGCCGGGACTTCCACAGCGCGCACGCCCTCGCCGGCACCCCGCCGCCGGAACCGTTCACGGCACTGCTCTGGCAGCTCAACATGTGCACCGTCAACCTCCGGCTCAACGAGGTCGACCACGCCGCCAGCGCCCTCCTCGCGGCCCGCGACCTCGCGCCGCAGCTGCTCCCGGGCCGCCCGGAGACGGCGGGCTCCGCGGACGCGCTGCTCAGGAAACGCCTCAGGCCGCAGGTACTGCTCCAGCTGCGCGCCATCCGGGAGGACGCCTCCGCCTACGCGTCCCGCTGAGCCGGCGTCAGCGGCCCGGTGCGGCGGCCCGGCCGGTCGCGCACTCGGCGACCGGGTGCGCAGGGTCTCAGCGGCCGGGTGCGGTGGACAAGGCCAGGTCGGCGAGGTCGGCGGCGTGACAGGGCCAGCGCACCCCGCACCGGACACACGAGGAGGTCTCCTCACCCCGGTGGTGGTCGTCCAGCACCGCCCGGGCGAGGGCGACGAGCTGGGCCCAGGCGACCCGGTCGGCGGGATCCGGCAGCAGCCTCATCCCGTCCCGCCCCGCACCCGGGCCCCGTCAGCGGCGTCGAGCGAAACGTCGGCGGGGCCCACCGGCCCGACACCGGAACCGAAGAGCTCGTCGGCGAGGCTCAACGGCGCGGCACCGGATGCGAGAGGCTCGACGCCGGAGTCGAAGGGCACGGCACCCGAACCCGCGTGGGCGGGGTCGGGGAGCGCGGCGACGGCGCCGGAGGGCTCGACGGCCACACCACCGGTGCCGAGGGGACCGGCGACGTGACCCGGCGACGCACCCGCGGACCTGCCCCGGTCCGTGGCGTGGGGAGCCACGGCGGCCCTGCGGCGTCCCGACCGCCTGCTGTCGGAGTCCTTCCACGCCGCGTCGATCGCGGTGATCAGCTCCTCCGCCGCGGTCGGTGGGCGTTCGTCCGGTCCGCGCACCGCACCCTCCCCGTGGCTCCCTGTGGTCGCTCCCGCGAAACACGCTACGTTCGCGCCGCGCCGCCGGACAGGGGTGACACCCGCCGTCCGGCGGATCCGTGTTCCACATTTGCAACACCCGGATCCGCATAGAACGGCCGCGGGGGAGCGCTCCACGGAACCCGGGCGGGCCCCCGGGGAAACCCATGGAACAACGCAGATGGGTACGGCCCGGCGCCGGGCGGGGTCCGATGCCGGCGGCGACGTTGCCCACCCGGCGCCGGGCCGGAGGGCTCAGTTCACTCGGCGGTGAGTTCGGCCAACTGCTCGGCGGCCGTGGTGTCGCCCGCGTCGGCGAGCCTGCGCAGTTCGGCCATGTCGCCGAGTTCGGTCGCCACCTCGATCAGCTGGTCGGCGGCGGTCCGGTTGCCGTCGTCGGCGAGCCGCCGCAGCTCGGCCATGTCGCCCAGCTCCCCGGCGAGTTCGATCAGCTGGTCGGTCGCGGTGGCGTTGCCGCCGTCGGACAGGCGGCGCAGTTCGGCCATGTCGCCGCGCTCGCCGGCGAGTTCGATGAGCTCGTCCAGCGCGTCCGGGTCGCCGTCGTCGGCGCGTCGGCGCAGGTCGGCCAGTTCGGAGTCGGTCATGGTCTGCGGCCTCCCGGTGGGGCTCCGTCGGGCGGCCACACCCGCGCCGCACGACGACGTCCAGGCGTCGGAGAAGGTTCCCCGACCTCCGTGAACCTACGCCACGCCGCCGTGGGCCGCGGCGATACGCGGCCATGTCGCGGCCCGCCGCGCGGGGCCGGGGCGGGCGGAACCGGCCGCGCCCCGTGCGGCGGACCAGGGCGGCTGACCCGCGCCGGCCAGGCCGGGAGTGGCCGCCCCGCGCCGGCCAGGCCGAGGGTGGGGCCGGCGCGGGGCGGGCAGGCCAGGGGTGGCCGGCCCGCGCCGGCCCAGGGCGGCGGTCCACCCGGCACGCGGGGCCGGCCGCCGGCCCCGCCGGCCCCGGTCAGACCCGCAGCACCCGCACGTCGTCCACCCCGGCCTCCAGCAGCGACCCGGGATCGGTGTCGGCGGCCTCGACCAGGATCCGGATGCTCTGCCCGGCGTACGCGGACAGGTCCACGGACTCCACGGTCCACGCGGCCCCGACCTGGCTGGCCGCGCCGACCCGGGTGAACACGGTCGTGGTGCCGCCGGAGTGCACGACCCGGACCCGCAGGTAGTCGGCGCCCGACGCGTTGTTCAGGTGCGCCAGGTAGCAGGCGAAGCTCAGGGTGTACGAGGACCCCGCCGCCAACGCGATCGCCGGCGACCGGACGCTGGTCACGCCGCCGTCGAGGTCGTTGGCCCCGACCGAGGACCCGGCGAGCGCCCCGGTGACCAGGTCGTACGAGCCCGACGGGGTGGTGCCCTCCTGGATCGTCCCGCCGCTGGTCGTGGTCTCCGGGTTGCCCCGCTCGAACCGGCCGGCGGTGGCGGTGTCGGTGCCGTCGGGGTCGACCTGCCAGCCCCGGTCGGTCTCGAAGTCGTCGCCGAAGACCACGGTGCCCGGGTTCAGGCCCACCACGGGCACGGTCAGCGAGCTGTACGCGGGGGCGAGCCGCAGTCCGGTGCCGCCGAGCGGGCGGAGCGTGAAGTCGTAGTCGGTGGAGATCACGACGAGCCCGATCCGCCGGCCGGCCGCGAACACGTGGTCCTTGGGCTGCATGTCGAACCGGAGCGTGTACTCCGTGCCCTGCGTCAACGGCGTCGTGACGTCCGCGCCGGTCCGGTTCTGCGGGTCGAGCCAGCCCCGGGTGACGATGACCGGCGTGCCGGTGCCGTAGTCGACGAGCAGCGCGGTCAGGTTCGCGTCGGGCCGGTTGGTCACGGCCGCCTGCAACGACACCCTCGGCGTGCCCGACAGCCGCACGGCGGAGGCCAGCGGGGCGGTCCGGTAGACGAGCCGGTTGGGGTTGGCCGTGTCGGGGTTCGCGACCAGGGTCGCCGGGGTCTTCGTCCGGCCCTCGTCGGTGAACGCCTGCCGGGTCTCGCTGGGCACTGGGGCGGTCGCCAGTTCACCGGTCGCGGTCAGGTTCAGGGTGACGTCCCGGGCGGCGGGGTCCGGCCAGTTCGCGTACTGCTTCCACGTGCCGTCCGCGTACTGCACGTCCGCCGTCGGCTCGTCCATGATCCCGTTGTTCACACCCTTGAGCCAGTACTCGAACCACCGGCCCAGGGTCGCCTGGTAGTCGGTCCGGGAGGGCGCGCCGTGCCCGCCGCGGTGCAGCCAGATCTTGCGGGGCACGTTGTTGCGGGCCAGGGCGTCCCACCACGACGAGTACTGCTTGCCCTTCACGTTCCAGTCGCCCTGCCCGTGCATGACGAACACGGAGGCCTTCACCCCGGACGCCAGCCGGGTGTAGTCCCGGTCCCGCCAGAACTGCTGGTAGTCGCCGGTGGTCCGGTCCTGCTGGCCGGTCAGGGTCGCGATCTCGTCCGCGCACCCGGGGCGCTGCACGACGGCCTTGGCGAGGATGTCGGCGTCCTCGCCCTGGTACCCGCCGGGCGCGACGACGAGGCCGTTGGCGCGGTAGTAGTCGTACCAGCTGGAGATGGCCGAGATCGGCACGATGGTCTTCAGCCCGTCCACGCCGGTGGTGGCGGCCATGTTCGGCAGGGTGCCGTTGTAGGAGATGCCGGTCATCCCGACCTTGCCGGTGCTCCAGGAGGCGGTGACCAGCGCTCCGGTGGGGGAGTAGCCCTTGGCCCGGCCGTTGAGCCAGTCGATGACGGCCGTGGTGGACAGGGTCTCGGCGGCGTCCCCGCTGGTCGGGCAGCCGTCGGAGGAGCCGGTGCCGATGCTGTGCCCGAGGACGACGGCGTAACCCTTGGGCACGAAGTACTCGTCGTACCAGCCGGGCAGGTCCGGCATGGCCTTCAGGACGGTCGGCCCGTCGCCGGTACCCCCCTGGAGCTGGTTCTCCTGCGGCAACCGGTCGACGTTGACGTTGTGGTTGGTGACCGCGTTGAGTCCGGTGCGGTAGGGGCTGTGCTCGAAGATGACGGGCACCGGGCCGCCGCTGGCGGGGCGGGCGATGTCGAGGGCGACCCGGTCCTTCCTCCCGTCGTGGTCGGAGTCGACGGTGGTCTCCACATAGACCCGTTCCTCGAGGGCGGCGAGCGAGGGGGAGGCGGCGGCGGGGGCGGCCGGCGCCAACAGGCCGGCGAGGAGGGTCGCGGTGGCGACGGCTCTGATCCACATGAGAGCAGGATGCCGCCGGCCGACCGAAGAAGATATAGATGCCCATAGATTGGCACGTTAGCTTAAATCGGGCATCGCAGCGCCCGGCGGGCTTAGGCGCGCACGTCCGCGTCGGCGTCCCGGACCTCGCGCGCGCCGTCGCCGGTCGCCAGGACCGCGCCGGCCACGTCGGCGAGCCGGACGAACCCGCGCACCGCCTGGATCCGGACCCGCTGTTCGGGGGGACAGCCGGGCGGCGGCCGATCCGTTAGCGTGGATGCCATGATCGTCGAGCCGTTCGACCCGCACACCGCTCCCGGATCCGACTTCGATGCCCACTACCGGCTGCGCGCCGCGACCGTGGCCACCGACGCCCCCCAGTTCCCCCCGCCCGCCCGGCCCGCCGTCGACGCGATGCTGCGCGACCAGCCCTCGTGGCCCGGTCGCTACCGGTTCTGGGCGGCGCGCGAGGACGGCGAGCTCGTCGGGCTGTCCTGGCTGGGCGAGCTCGAGGCCCCCAACGACGGACTGGCCGCGATCTGCGTCAACGTGCACCCCGCCCACCGTGGCCGGGGCGTCGGGTCCGCCCTCCTCGCGCCCCCGGTGCGGTCCGCCGGGTCCCTCGGCCGCACCCGCCTGCTGACCCCGTGCGTGACCGAGTCCGGCCCCGGCCCGGCGTGGGCGGAGCGGCGCGGCTTCGAGCGGGTCTACCGCCACCACGTCCAGCTGTTGGAGCTCGACGGACCGCGCGAGGTGACCGTGCCGGCCGCCGGGTACCGCCTGGAGACCTGGACCGGCCACGCCCCCGACGAGTTGCTGGAGTCCTACGCCCGGGCCCGGCGGGCGATCGACGACGCCCCGTTCCACCAGATGAGCTACCGGCCGCCGCGCTGGACGGGTGAGCGGGTCCGTGATCACGAGGCCGCCCGGCGCGAGGCGGGTCTGGCGCACCTGGTGGTGGCGGCGGTGCACGAGGCCACCGGCCAGGTTGCCGGCCACACCGTCGTCAACATCCGGGCCGGTGTCCCGACCGCGTACCAGGACGACACCGCCGTGCTGGCCGACCACCGGGGCCACGGCCTCGGCATGGCGATGAAGACGGCGATGCTCGCCCGGATCGCCGCCGGGCACCCGGAGGTGGAGCGGATCCACACCGCCAACGCGAACGACAACGGCGCGATGCTGCGGATCAACCGGGAACTGGGGTTCCAGACCCGCGCCGTGCACCTGAACTTCGAGGCGGACGCCGACGCGGTGGCGCTGGGCGGCTGACGGGCGGGGCCCCGCCGTGCTCGGCGGGGCCCCACTGTCGTGTCCGGACGGTGGTCGGGCCCCGGGTTGTCCGCGGGCGGCGCCGATCGTCCGGAACTCCCTAGAAGGTGACCTGCTCCATCGCGACGACCCGACCGCCCCACGGGCAGTACCGGTTGCCGCTCAGGGTGCCGTCCTCGACGTCCTGCGGGCTGCCGTCGCAGATCTCCATGGAGATGTCCACGAAGTTCACGTCGTGGCTGTCCAGGTGCCAGCTGTAGCCCTCGTTGTACTCGGGGCCGGTGCGCAGGATCGCGCCGTTGACGTGCTTGTTGCTGGTGTTGTTCAGCGACGCGAACGCCTCGGTGATGTCGGTCTGCTCGCTCAGGTGCACCTTGAAGGACCAGGTGCCGTTCGAGATGGTCGCGACATAGTGGTTGATGGTGATGTCGGCGGAGGCCGGCGCTGTCAGCCCGAGCACTCCGAACGCGGCGGCCGCCACGACCGCGACGACGGCTCTCTTCGCTGAGAACATGAAAAACTCCCCGATAGTACGACCCGGGCCCGATCGCCGGGATTGGATCCACTGTAGATCGACGGGCCGGACAAGATCGACGGCTCGGTGTGCCGGATGTGGGCCGAATTCCCGACGGTCGGGGGCGGGCGGCCGGCGTACCCCTCGGGTAGGGTCGTTCTTCGCCCGTGGGCGATCCCGCGTCGTGGTCCGGGGCGGGGCGGCCGGACGGCGGTCCCGCGACGACGACCAGGGAGGATTCGGGCGCATGTGGTTTCGGCGGGACCCGCCCTCGCGGCTGGTGACGTTCGGCGGGATGGTGGCGATCCAGCTGGTGGCGATGACGCTGCCGGTCATCGGGGCCAGCACCCCGTTCCCGCTGGACACCCAGTTCACGGTGTGGCTGACGACCTACATCGGCGCCCTGACCCTCTCCCTCACCCTGTTCGGCGCGACGGCCAGGGCCGGCTGGCTGGTCGGCGTGTGGGTGCTGGCCTTCTTCCTGTTCGTGGTCCCGGCCCTCGCGGTGCCGGAGTCCGTGCTCGCCGCCCGGGGCGTCACGGTCGACGCGACCGTGGTCGCCGAGCGCAAGGAACACGGCAAGGGGCAGGACCGGGTGCTCACCCTCGCCGACGGCGAGGGCCGGCGGATCCCGGGCCACGCGCAGGTGGGCGGGCGCCATCCGGTGGGCGGCACGATCGTGGTGGTGGTGGATCCGGAAGGACTGTTCCACCCGGTCCCGGTGGAGGTCGTCGAGGAGGAGGGCGGAATCTCGCCCTGGGCCTGGACCTATCCGCTCCCGTTCGTGGCCGTGCTGTTCGCGCTCAGCTGGTTCGCCGCGAAGCCCCTGCCTCCGGAACCCTCGTATCCGACCCGGCCGCCGCCTCCGCCGCCACCGCGTCGACCGCGCCGGAGACGCCGGGGCGGGCGCGGGCAGTGACCCGGGACGCCGGGCGGGGCCGCGCACGGCGGAGCCCCGCCCCGGCATGACCGCCGGGACGGGGCTCCGCATCGGGTCAGGTCACCGGTCCCGCAGGCCCGGCACCTCGATCACGATCAGCTCGGTGTCGTCCGCCCGGCCCGGGATCCGCCCGTCGTTGCCGGGGAAGTTGTTGTCGTTGGCGACGAGCACCCGGTCCCCGCCCAGCGGCAGGACGGTCTCCACCGACTGGAGCGGGAAGGAGAACAGCGGGCCGACGCCGTACTCGCCCGGCCGGGCCGGTCCCGACAGTTCGCGCGGGTCGGCGATCCGCATCAGGTCCACGGCGGTGCGCCGGGTCAGGTACCCGTCGGGGCCGACCTGGTCGAGGTCCGTGACCACCAGCTTCTTGATCCGCGAGGCGCGGCCCATCTCGTTGTCGCGCTCGATGAACACGAGGCGGCGGCCGTCGAGCACCGCGGCGTCGCCCACGACCAGCTCGGGGCTGTCCACCCGCAACGACCAGGTCCGCGACGTGTACGCGTTGGCCTTCACGTCGAACTCGTAGACGATCCGCCGGCGCTGGTCGGGGTCGTCGGTCTTCGGGCCCTCCAGGATCGGGTACAGGGTCCAGCCGTCGGCGCTGACCGCCAGGGCCTCGAAGCCCCGGCTGCCCCGCACGGTCGGCTCCTCGCCCGGCTTCAGGTCCGGGGACTGCGGGGACTTGCCACCGTCGGGCAGCGGGATCGGCGCCTGGAGCACCTTGCCGTTCGGGTCGGTGCGGAGCAGGTACGGGCCGAACTCCTCGCCCAGCCACAGGTCGCCGCGCGCGTCGCGGGCCATGGACTCGATGTCGAAGTCCGCGCCGGTGAGCAGCCGGTCGGGGCGGGTCAGCGGGAACGGCACCATGTGGTCGGGGTCTGCGAAGCTGATGAACCCGTTGACCTTCACCTCGTGCTGGTGGTAGCGCGGGGTGATGTCGTACGCGCGGAGCAGGAAGTCCGCCGAGTTGCCCTTGGAGCCGAACCCGTTGTCGGGCATGGCCAGCAGCCGGCCGTCCTTACCCTGGAGCACGGCGGAGAAGCCGGGGATCGGCTGGCCGGGGAACGGCGCGCTGATCCCGTTGACCGGGGCGGTGGACAGCTGGGTGCCGGAGACCGGACCCGGCTGGTACGCGGTGGCCGGCAGGATCGCCCGGGACAGCAGCCGGGCCTCGGCGCGCAGCTTGACGCTGAGCGTGTAGGTCCGGGTGATCTGGGTGGCGCTGCCGTTGTCGTCGGAGATCAGGTGCAGGGCGCGCCGGCCGTCGGGCAGCTCCGCGCCGAGGGCCATGCCCTCCACGTTGTCCAGCAGCGGGTTCGGCTGGGGCTGCTTCGCGGTCGCGCCGGAGGCCGGGCAGGCGCCCAGGTCGAACAGCAGCTGCTTGCCGAGGAAGGCCCGCGGGTCGTTCAGGGTGCCGAGCGAGGCGGTGTCGGTGACGTCGGGGACGCCGGTCGCGGACACCCGGTACACCCGGACGGTGTTGCCGACGCCCGGGGTGAACCCGCGCTCCAGGGCCAGCAGCTGGTCGTCCCCGAGGGCCGTGAGCTCGACGAGGCCGAGGCCGGCGTCGGGCTGGTAGGCGTACTGGCCGACGAGCTGGGAGTCGCGGTAGTGCAGGACGCGGTTGCGGCCGGGGCCGTCGGCGGCGAGGGCGCCCTCCATGCCGGCGTACAGGTCGCGGCCGTTCGGGCTCAGGGTCAGCGCCTCGAACGTCTGGTTGCGGACGGCGTCCCCGGCGGGGGCGACCCGGAACCGGGCCGGCACGGGCAGCTCGTCGACCTGCCGGCCGTCGCGCAGCCGGAACCGGCGGATCGACGGCTCGGTCTCGGAGCTGGCCCACGCGTAGCGCGCGCTGGCCTCCACGACCAGGCCCTCGCCGTCGAAGTCCGCCCCGGTGTAGGGGGTGCCGTCGGGGCGGGTCAGCGTGATGACGTCCTTCACGCTCGCCGAGTGCGCGGTGAGGTCCAGCTCGTACATGCGGGCCGGGGAGGTGCCGATGTTGTCGACCAGTGCGAACGGGCGCTCGCCGGGCCGGTTGAACGCCACCGCGGACAGGCCGGCGACGGCCGTACCCTCGAAGGTGGTCTTGTCGAGCTGGTCGGAGAAACCGAGCAGCGCGGCGTCTGCGGAGCAGGCCGCGCCGTTCGCGGGTGGCGGCTGGCTGGCGGCCGGCGAACCGGCGGCGAGCAGGGCCAGCGTCGCCGCGGCCGCCGTGATGGTGAGCGCGCGCACGTGCAACCTCCGGAAGTCGGGTACGGATGACCCGATCCAAGACCACCCGGCCGAACAGCAGGTGAACTCCGCGCCATAACCGGGGACCGCCGGATGATCATCAGCCGCCGATCGGCGCGGTTCGACGCGATCCCGCCACGTGCTCGACCAGCGCGGTGAGCACGGCGGCGGCGTGTGCCTCGTGGGCGAAGGCCCCGGTCCCGTCGAGCCGCCGCTGGATGACCCGGCTGGCCTGGTACGGGGAGTGCCGCCGGTCGCACGGCGCGTCGGGCGCGCACAACGGGTGCGTGACCAGTTCGTCGCGGGCCGCCCAGAGGTGGTCGGCGAGGTCGGGGGCCTCGGCGCGCAGGGCGGCGACGAACGCGGTCAGCCGGTTGCGGGTACCCACCGTGTCGTGCTCGTCGACGAGGCCCCGGAGCCGGGCGGCCATCCAGAGCTGATTCTCGGGGGCGGCCCGGTGCACCAGGTCGTGGGTCTGGGGGAGTACCCGCCACAGCCACCGGGCCGCCGGCAGCGCCTCGCCGACGGCCCCGGACAGGCCCTCGTGGTCGTCGGAGCTGACCAGGCGGACCCCGGCGAGGCCGCGGTGCACGAGCCCGTCGAGGAACGGCTGCCAGGCCGGGGTGTCGTCCGGGTGGAACCGCAGGTCGAGGAGGTCGCCCCGGCCGTGCCGGTAGCCGACGGCCACCAGCGCCTGCACCCGGCCGCCCTCCCCGAGCGAGAGCGTGAACCGCCCCAACCACAGAAAGGGGTACGGGCCCAGGTTCGGCCCGCCCGGCGCGTGCCCCGGCCGGACGGCTGCGGTGCGCCGGCGGCGGAGCCAGCCGTACCCGAGCGCGGCCAGCCCGGCGAGCAGCCAGACGCCGAGGACGACGGTGGTGGGGCTCCACATCCGGTACAGGAGGTAGACCGTGACGGCCGCGCCGCCGACCGGGGCGAGCAGGCGCGGCAGCGCGGCCCGGCGGTGCGTGCGGACGAGGTGCACCGCCCAGCACACGTGGACGAGCAGGAACATGCCCAGCGCGGCGTCGAACACCGTGTCGGTGAGGTACGCGCCCACCTCGGGGCCGAACGCCATCAGGCCGACGCCCGACGCGGAGACAGCGGCGCCGACGACGGTCGCGGTGGCGGGCACCCCGCGCCGGGGGCTCAGCCGCGCCAGGCGGCCGGGCAGGTGCCCGTCGCGCGCCATCGCGTACAGGATCCGGGCGGCGGAGGCCTGCACCGGGACCCCCGCCATGCCCATCGCGAGGGACAGGGCCACCGCGCAGGCCACCGCGACGAGGGGGCCGCCGAAGCCGGTCGCGATGTCCAGGAGGGCCGTGCCGGCCGGATCGCCCTCGGCGAGCAGGCGCCCGCTGGTCTCCGGGTCCACGAACAGCGTGAACACCCAGCTCTGCACGACGAAGACCGCGGCGGCGGCGAGCGCGGCGAACACGATCGCGCGGGCGGTCCTGGCCGTGCCGTCCCGGCTCTCCTCGGCGAGCGTGGCCACGCCGTCGAACCCGACGAAGCCGAAGACCGCCAGCGCCAGGGAACCGGTCACCGTGCCCGCGGTGAAGGTCGCCGGGTCGTACAGCGGGGTGAGCCGCAGCCCCTGGTTGACGCCCATGGCCAGGGTGAGCACCCCGAACAGCAGGACGACGGCGAGAATGAACAGCTCCACCGCCAGCAGCACCCGGATCACCCGCATCGTGACCCGGGTGCCCAGGCAGTTGACCGCCCCGCCGACCCCGACGAACACGACCGCCCACAGCCACCAGGGCACGGCGGGTACGAGACCCGCCAGGGTGTACCCGGTCACCACGCACGCCAGCGTCGGCGCGCCGAGGTAGCACAGCAGGGTCACCCAGCCGCCGAGGAACCCGACCGGCCGGCCGATCAGCGCGGTGCCGAAGTGGTACACGGAACCGGCGGAGGGCGCGGCGCGGGTCAGGGCCGCATACCCGTACGCGGTGACGACGGCCACCGCCGCCCCGGCCAGGTACCCGAGGGCGATCATGCCGCCGCTGACCTGGTACATCTGCCCGAACGCCCCGAACGGGGCCAGCGGCACCATCGCCACCAGCCCGAACATCACCATGTCCGCCCCGGACAGTGAACGGCGCAGGCGGGTGCGGGTCGCCATCGGTGGACTCCTGGGTGTAGTTGTGCCACGGCGCGGCCACGGCTCCCCGGGGGCGCAACCGGACGTGCCGGACCGCAGGGTGAAGTATCGGGAACGATCGGTTAAGTGCTCCTGTGTGTTTCCATAAGGGATTTAAGACCGGTACGACGCCCGCTCCGCGTCGGACGTGCCGGCGGCCGGTTCGACGAACCGCGCGACGGTCACGCACCACATGGGGCGTCCGGTCCGGCTCGCCGTGACATATGACGCACACGTACCGGCCCACCCGGGCGGACCATCTTTTGTAGCCTGAGCACGCGGTGGGTCCGCCACGGAGCGGCCACCGCGTGACTCGTATCTGAGCGCGACCCGGGGGCGGTGCGATCTTCCCTGGCCGCGCTGGCCCCGGAGGAGATGACTGTGAGTAAGCGAAGCCCGGTGCACGTCGCTGTGACCGGCGCGGCCGGCCAGGTGGGATATGCCCTGCTGTTCCGGATCGCGGCGGGCGAGGTGTTCGGGCCCGAAGTCCCGGTGGTGCTCCGGCTGTTGGAGATCACCCCCGCGCTGGGCGCGCTGGAGGGCGTGGCCATGGAGCTCAGCGACGGGGCGTTCCCGCTGCTGTCCGACGTGGTGGTCACCGACGACGCCGACCGGGGATTCGAGAGCGCCTCCTGGGCCCTCCTGCTCGGCGCGTCGCCGCGCAGGGAGGGCATGGAGCGGGGGGACCTCCTCACGGCGAACGGCGCGCTGTTCGGCCCCCAGGGGCGGGCCATCAACCGGGGCGCGGCCCGGGACGTGCGGGTGCTGGTGGTGGGCAACCCGTGCAACACGAACGCGATGATCGCGGCGGCCAACGCCCCGGACGTGCCGGCCGACCGCTGGTTCGCGATGACGCGCCTGGACGAGAACCGGGCGAAGTCCCAGCTCGCGGCCCGCGCGGGCGTGCCGGTCGGCGAGGTGAGCAACCTGGCGATCTGGGGCAACCACTCGGCGACGCAGTACCCGGACTTCGCCAACGCCCGGATCGGCGGTGAGCCGGCGACGGAGGTGATCGGCGACGACGCGTGGCTGGACGGGGAGTTCATCCACTCGGTACAGACCCGGGGCGCGGCCATCATCAGGGCGCGCGGGCTGTCGTCGGCGGCGTCGGCGGCGAACGCCGTGATCGACAACGTCCGTTCCCTGAACGCGGGCACTCCGGCCGGCGACTGGACCTCGGTCGCCGTCGCCAGCCGCGGTGAGTACGGCGTCCCGGAGGGGCTGTTCTTCAGCTACCCGGTGAACGCGCGGGCGGACGGCACGTGGAGCGTCCAGGAAGGTCTCCAGCACGGGGACCGCGCCACCGGGCGGCTCCGGACCACGATCGCCGAGCTGGAGGAAGAGCGCGAGGCGGTCCGGCACCTGCTCGGCTGACATCCGGCGGCCCGCCCCCGTCGCCGGGTGACCGCCGACGGAGGGCGGTCCGCCGCGTCCGCCGGCGGCGTGGGCGACGAGGCGTGCGTCGCGACCGGGGTCGGCCGCGAGTAGCTCCGGCGGGTGCCCGCCGCAGGGTGGGACTCCCCGCCCGGGGACTCCGGTCGGCCGGGCGGAGCCGGCGGACGGGAGCAGCGCCGCCGGCCTCCGCCCCTCCGACTAGCAGCGCTCGTCGGTCCGCGCGGAGGTCACGCCCTCCCACCAGCCGCCCGCGTGCGTGCACGCGGTCAGCGTGTTCGAGCCCCAGGACCACACCTCGACCGGCCGGCCCGAGGCGCAGTTGCCGTCGGTGAACCGGTTGTTCGCGAAGATGGCGGTGCAGATCTCCCACGAGCTGTGGCTGTTGCGGTAGCTGGTCCACACGTACGCGTAGGCGTAGTTCTTGCCGCAGCCCTTGAACTGCTTGACCGACGCGAACGGCGAGCCGCCGATGTACGCGACGCCCGTCGTACCGATCTGGGTGACGCTGGAACAGCCCGAGGGGCCGGCGCTGGCCGGGCCGGTGACGCCGAACACCGCGGCGGCCGTGAGCGTGACGAGCGCGCCGATCCTTGCGAGGGTCTTCAAAACAGGATCCTTCCCCAGTGGATGAGTCGACACGCGAAAGGTGCCGACCGGCAGGGTACACAAGTTGATCAAGGAGAGCGGAGCGGCCCCGCGCGCCGGTGATCATGGACCCGCGCGTACGCGTACCCGTCGAGGTTTTCGGGGTCGGGGGTTCAGCGCTCCGCCCCGACGAGCTCGCGCCGCCCGGCCGGCGCGCGCCGCCTCCGCCGGGCCAGCGCGAACCGGACCAGCTCCGTGACCGCCGTGATCGAGACCGCGATCCCCAGCCCGAGCAGCAGCCCCAGCAGCGGATCCTGCTCGAACGCGAGCCCGCCGAAGTACCCGATCAGGGTCGAGTAGACCGCCCACGACAGGGCCGCGAACGCGTCGTAGAACGCGAACCTGCGCAGCGGGAAGCCCATCGAGCCCATCGTGAGCGTGACCGCCGTGCGCCCGCCCGGGATGTAGCGCGCGACCACCAGGATCATCCCGCCCCGGACGTCGATCGCCTCCCGTGCCCTGGTCAGGGCCCGGTGCCGCCGGGTGTCCGGCTTGACCCGGCTCAGCATCCTGGCGCCGAAGGTGCGGCCGATGGCGTAGGAGACGTGGTCGCCCAGGAACGCGCCGACGGCGGCGACCGCGATGACGCCGTAGAGGTTCGGGGAACCGGTGGCCGCGAAGACGCCGGCGGTGATGACGGCGGTCTCGCCGGGGACGACGGGGAAGAAGCCGTCGAGGAACGCGAGCGCGAAGAGGGCGACGTAGATCCACGGGGAACCCATGACCTGGTGCAGCAGGTCGGTGATCTCGTTCATGATCGTGAGCCTGCCGGGGCGGGGACCCTAGGCGCATCGGTGGGCGGCGGGGGCGAAGCCCTGAAAAGAGTCAGGGACAACCCCTAGACACGGGTACGGCTACGGGGCGCCACTGTGGAGCTGGTAGGCGTCAGGCCGCCGGCCCGGGAGAGAACTCGAGGGGGCGGCCAGGTGGTAGGCGGCTCAGTCGGCGGCGGGACGAGGCGCACCGTCCCGTCGCCGACCAGCGCGGGATCAGACCGTCCAGAGCAGGCAGAACGGGTGACCGGCGGGATCCGCGTACACCCGCCAGTTCTCGCCTTCGCCCGGTAGCTTGGTCGCGCCGAGTTCCAGTACCCGGCGCTCGCCCTCTTCGATGTCCGAGGTCATGATGTCCAGGTGCAACTGCTGCGGGTGCGCCGGATCCGGCCACCGGGGCGCGGTGTAGTCGGCCACAGGCTGGAAGAGGATCTCGCCCATGGGGGCCGGCTCCGCCGTACCGATCATGGCCATCTTGTCCTGTAGGTATTTGACCTGGTATCCGAGCAGCGCAGCGTAGAACGCCGACAGCGGCTCACCGTCAGGACAGTCGATGTTGACCGCGAACGTCCTGATCGGCTCGGTCTGCTCGTTGGCGCACAGGCAGAACGGGTGCCCGGCCGGGTCGGCCAGCACGTTCCAGGTGGCGCCGCCGCCGATCCTGCGCGCGCCGAGCTTCTCCGCCTCCGCCGTGGCCGCGGCCAGGTCGGCCACCTGGAAGTCCAGGTGCATCTGCTGCGGGTGCCCCTGGTCGGGCCACCGCGGCGCGACGTGGTCGGGGGCGGCCTGGAAGCCGAGCCGCCAACCGTCGCCGGTGAACGCCGTCACCCACTCGTCGTCGGCGTAGCGCTCGTCGCCGCCGGTCAGGGCGACGTAGAACCGGGCCAGGCCCCGGTGGTCCCGCGCGTCGAACACCACGGTCTTCAACTGAAAACTGCTAGCACCTGCCATACCGAGTGATCCTGCCACCGACCACCGACACAAACAGCCGACTTCCGCCACGGTCCCGTCACCGTCCGATCCCGGTTGGCCCGCGGCGGGGTGCCGGCGAGCCGTTCCTCAGCTCTGGCGCCACCGCGCGACGGTGGGTGCCTCGCGCCGCCACCCGACAACTCGGCCACGCCACCACCCCGGCCTCCCGCTCAGCCGGTCGGGCCGCCGGGCTGGTCGTGGGTGGAGCAGTGGATGCCCCCGCCCCCGGACGCGATCGCGTCGATCTTCAGCTGCACGATCTCCCGGTCCGGGAAATGGTCCCGCAGGATCTGCTTGGCCCGGTCGTCGGCGGCCGCGTCCCCGAAGCCGGGCAGGAAGACGGCCTTGTTGGCGACGTAGAAGTTGACGTAGGAGGACACGAACTCCTCGCCCTGCCCGGTGATCCGGTCGGGGTCCGGCTGCGGCAGGTCGATGACCTCGATGCCCTTGCCGCGCGCGTCCGTGGCGTCCCGCAGGACACCCCTGGCCTGGTCGATGGAGCGGGACCACACGTCCGGGGGCGAGTCGGGGGCGGGCTTGTCGAGGAGGACGACCCCGGGGGCGACGTAGCGGACCAGGGTGTCGACGTGCGCGTCGGTGATGTCCTGGCCGCGGACGCCCGCGAGCCAGATCACCTTCCGGACGCCCAGGGCCGCGACGAGGTCCGTCTCGATCTGCTGGCGGGACCTGCCCCGGTTGCGGTTGTCGTTGACCACGGAACTCTCGGTGACCAGGAGCGTGCCCTGGCCGTCGGTCTCGAACGAGCCGCCCTCGGCCACGACGGGGGTCTCGACCCGCCCGATGCCGTACTTCGCGAGGACGGCGCGCGCCACGTGGCCGTCGTTGGCGTGCTGCTGTTTGCCGCCCCAGCCGCTGAAGTTGACGTCGACGCCCAGAACCTTGCCGGCGTCCTCGACGAACACCGGCACCGTGTCCCGGGTCCACAGGTCGTCGACCGGGATCGCGACGACCTCCACGTCCGCACCGCACGCGCGCCGGGCCTCGTCCTCCTGGCCGGGGCGGGCGAGGAGGACCACCGGTTCGTAGCGGGCGACGGCGCGGGCGATCCCGGCGATGTCCTGGCGCACGGCCCCGAGCTGTCCGCCCCAGATGCCGGTGGAGGCGGGCCAGGCCATGAAGGTGCGCGCGTGCGGCTCCCATTCGGCGCCGAACCGCCGGCCCGAGGGGGTGCCGCCGCCGGTGGACGGTGCGGGGTCGGGCCCGTCCGCGTCGTCGGGCGACGAGCAGGCCGCCGCGCCGAGCGCCACCGCGCCGGCCCCCGCCAGGGAGCGCAGCACCGTCCGACGGGACACCATAAAACCTGACATATGGGGTACTCCGGGATGAGAATGGTTCATTGATCACGGTACCGAAGAGGATTCGCCCTTCGTGGTCGATCGCGCGCACCGCTAGGGGAGCGGCTCCTGCATCGTCGAGCAGTGGATCCCGCCGCCACCGGACATCAGCCGGTCCACGTCGAGCTGGACGACCTCCCGCCCGGGGTACGCCGCCGCCAGGGCCGCCCGCGCCGCCGCGTCCTTCGCCCGGTCCCCGAACTGGGCGGTGAGCACGGCGCCGTTGACCACGTGGAAGTTGAGGTAGGAGTCCACGAACGTGTCCTTCCTGGACCGCACGGTGTCGGGCCCCTCGACGGTGATCACGCGCAGTCGGCGGCCCCGGGCGTCGGCGGCGGCCCGGTCGTCGATGGCGCACATGACCACGGGCTCGTACCGGCGGGGGGAGTCGTGGGTTCCGGTCAGGGGCGTCTCCAGGTCCAGGAGCCGTGCGGACACGGCGGTGAGCGGGCGTTACCTGTTCATCGTCCGCCGCCGGAGCGGCCCCTGGCACTGTCTTTCGTCTACGGACCATGGCCGATAGTCACTAGCGGCACCCACCGCCACCGGCACCCGGAATTCGCCACCGCCGGTCCCCAGATGGCGTCGAAAGCCACCGTCGCCAGCCCTCGGCCCCGACCGGCCATCCCTCGGTTCCCGGCCCAGCCCGGCTGCCCGGCCCCCCGAAGCCTCTAGGGCTTCCCGAGCGAGTCCAGCCAGCGGAGCAGCCGGTCACCCTCGCGGTCCATGACCCCCGGATCCCGCAGCGCGTTGGCCAGCAGCGACATGCCCTGGTACCCGGCCACGAGCGTGAGGGCGAGCCCGTCCGGATCGGCCAGTCCCAGCGCCCGGAACTGAGATGCCGCCCAGTCGAGGAGCCGCCGGATCACCACCGCGGCCTCGGCGTCGAGGGTGCCGTCCGCGCGCTTGTCGAGTTCGGCGGCCAGGGTGCCGGTCGGGCAGCCGTACCGGGCGGCGAGGTCGCGCTGACCCACCCAGGCCTCCACGAGCGCCTTGAGGCGGTCGAGCGGATCGGGCACCTGGTCGAGCCGGCCGGTGAGTGCGTCCAGGTGCGCGGTGTGCTCGGACAGCGCGGCGCGGACCAGGTCGTCCTTGGTCTTGAAGTAGTAGTACACATTCCCGACGGGTACCTCTGCCACACTGGCGATGTCGGCGAGCGTGGTGCGCTCGACGCCCCGTTCGTGCAGGACCTGGGCCGCCGCGGCGGTGAGCCGGCGGCGTTTGTCGGCCGCCCGGACCGCCCGCGTCGGTACTGAGTTAGTCACCCAACCAACTATAGACAAGCCGCGGGGGAGCTGTGCTACCTTCTTCCAAGTCAGCCAACTAACTAACTTGGGGTTCACGATGATCGTAGTAACGGGTGCCACCGGCAACATCGGTCGGACGCTGGTGCCGCTGCTGGCCGGGGCGGGCGAGCAGGTCGTGGCGGTCTCGCGCCGGCCACAGCCCGCGGGGGCCGGCGTCCGGCCCGCCGTCGCCGACCTCGGCTCCGCCGCGGACATGCGGCCGGTCCTCGACGGCGCCGACGCGCTCTTCCTCCTGCTGGGCGGCGAGCTCAACGGCCACGGCGAGCACCCCGCCGCCCTGCTGGACGCGGCGGTCGACGCCGGGGTCAAGCGGATCGTCCTGGTCTCCTCCCAGGTCAGCGCCACCCGCCCGGACGCGCCCTCGCACCACCGGCTCCGCCAGTTCGAGGCGGCGGTGCGCGCGTCCGGGGTGGACCACACGATCCTGCGCCCCGGCGGGTTCGCGTCCAACGCGTTCGCCTGGGCCGAGTCGGTCCGTACCCGACGCGTGGTTCTCGCCCCGTTCGCGGACGTGGCCCTGCCCGTCGTCGACCCGGCCGACATCGCCGAGGTCGCCGCCGCCGCGCTGACCGGCCCCGGCCACGCCGGCCGCGTCTACGAGTTGACCGGCCCGGAGGCGATCAGCCCACGCCGGCAGGCCGAGGTGCTCGCCGGGGCGCTGGGGGAGGAGGTGGCCTTCGTGGAGCTGTCCCGCGCCGAGGCCCGCGCGCACCTGGCGCGGTTCATGCCCGAGGAGGTCATCGGCGGCACCCTCGACGTCCTCGGCGTCCCGCTGCCGGCCGAGCAGGTCGTCAGCCCCGACGTGGCCGCCGTCCTCGGCCGCCCGGCCAGCCCGTTCGCCGACTGGGTCACGCGCAACCTGCCGGCCTTCCGGTGACCGCGCGGGAAGAGCGCAACACCAGAGGACCCACCAGCGGGGTACCGGACGGGGCGCGCCGGCAGCGCGGGTCTGGAGCCGATCTGGAGCCCGGCTGGAGGCGCCCCGGCCAGGCTCGGACCTCCACCCCCACGGAGGACGGAGCGACACGATGGAGCTTCCCACCAGGCGCTGGCTGCTGACCCGGGCCGCGCTCACCGCCGCGACGATCGCCGCCCTCCCCCTCGGAGCCGCACCCGCCGCGGCGACCGGGGTCGTACCCGGTGCCCGAGCCGCGGCCCTCCCCGTGGTCGACATGGAACTCGTCCTCCTCGCCGCCCAGCTCGACCCGCCCAAGCCGGACACCGGCCTCACCCCGGGCGCCAAGGCCCACGTGCTCGCCGTCGAGCAGGCCCTCAACAGCAGGGGCCTGCTCGCGGCGTCCGCCGTGGACGGCCACTTCGGCTCCTCGACGGTCTCGGCGTACGCCGCCTGGCAGCGCCACCTCGGCTACTCCGGGATCGACGCGTACGGCTACGAGGACGTG